>JAJRUA010000462.1 GCA_024278035.1 Planctomycetota bacterium
GCCTTGAGACGCTGATCGTCGGAGGAGCGGCTGCGGGGCTGGCGTATGTGGCTGGGGTGTTGCTTCGCGGATTGGTCGAAGGAGTTTAGTCCGCATGTCAAATGAGAGCAAAAGAAATCGCCCGCGTCTGTTGCCTCCGGTCGTACTATTGGCTTCGGCTTTCGCCTGCGTAGCGCTCGACCGTTGGCTGCCGGTTTTTGATTTTGGTAGCAAGGCTGGGCGAGTGGTTGGCATTTTGATGATCTTGGCTAGTTTTGCCGGGGTTCTTTTGTGTGCGTGGGAGTTTCGTCGTCGGAAGACAACTATTGTGCCTTTTCACGAATCGACATCGCTCATTACGGGCGGTTTTTTTCGATTGAGCCGCAATCCGATTTACTTGAGCATGACGGTTCTGCTATGCGGTGTCGCATTGACCTTGGGCAGCGCGACGCCTTGGATTGTACCGCCGCTGTTTGTGCTGATTATTTCAAAGCGGTTCATAGTGAAGGAAGAAGCCATGCTGAGGAACACTTTTGGTCGTGAGTATCTTGAGTATTGCCAACGGGTTCGGCGGTGGTTGTAGGCATCATGGCCCGAGTAACCAAGCATCGTCGGCTGCGGTAAAAACGACAGGCTCGCGAGGCATTCGATCGAGGTCGAAAGTTTTTAAGAACTCAGCGATTGTGATCTCTTCCCGCGAACCGAGGCCACACCATTCTCCTAGCAGACCGAGCAAACGCTCGGCGCTGACCCCCTTTTCGCGATAGGACAAAACGCGAGTGTCGCCGTGCCGCTTGGCGAGCCGACGACCATCTTCGCCAAGGACGAGGGGCAAATGTGTGTACGAGGGCTGTGGGCCAAGTTCGAGAAGATCGTAGAGCAACATCTGACGCGGAGCGGAGCTAAGCAAGTCGTCACCGCGGACGACTTGGTCGATATTCTGTTTTGCATCGTCCACGACGACAGCAAGCTGATAGCTAGGCAGAGCAAGCTTGGTGCCGACGAGAAAATCGCCTACGGTAGCGCCGATATCGTGAGTTTGTTTGCCACAAAATTTGTCAACAAAGGAGGTGCTGCCCGCAGGTACACAGACTCGCCAGGCGACGCCTTCGGTATTGATGAAACGAGTTTCATCGGTCTGCGGATTTTGAGGACGGCATGTCCCGGGATATCGTAGTTCGTGCTGCTCGGCGTGAGGGGCCGAGAGAGTGGCTTGCTGGATTTCTTTTCGCGTGCAGCGGCAAGGATAAACTTTGCCGGCTTGGGCCAGTCGGGAGGTCGCGGCATGGTAGGGCGCGAGGTCGTTGCGCTGATAATAGGGGCCTTCATCCCAATCGATTCCGAGCCAATTAAACATGTCGATGGCAAGTTCTGCGGCTCCTTCTTTGAATCGAGGTCCATCGAGGTCTTCGATGCGTAACACAATGTGCCAGTTCCGTTGTCTTGCAAGTATCCAATTGAGAAGAAACGTACGTGCATTGCCTAGGTGTAAGGCCCCGGTTGGCGAGGGAGCAAGTCGTGTGCGAGACTGAGGCATGGGTTTATTGTCCTTGCGAGAGAGGCTAAACCCCTTGTCTTAGACAAAACCTTTTGGGATTCTACGATGCAGGAAGGTAAAGCAGCAGTGTGTTTCGGTGTTACCCGGACTTCCGTTTGTAGCTCGCGAAAGTTCCCAACGGCTTAGCGTTTGCGGCGATCTCTCCGGCAAGTCCCTCTCCAAGGAATCAGCTGCCAAGCGTCTTACGAAATTCCGCTTTATATGCCTTCAAGTCCTTATGCTCAGGCATCTGCTTGTAATAGTCGTCCAGCGGAAAACACCCTGAGACGAGGCCCTTGCGAGGAGCAGTCGTGCAATCGCTAAACGTCCGACAGATTTTTTTCATTCCCAGTGGTCGCCCAGCCAAAACATCCGCCGGCATTTCTGGGTAAGAAAGCACCATACGTCCCAAACCTACAAAATCGACCGCCCCCTCGCGCACTGCCGCTTGGGCAACATGAGGCAACCACTCTTGCAAATAGCTGTAGCCAGAGCCTACATAAATAAGCTCGGGGCGTTCCCGTTTCAGTTGTTGCACAAGATCAATCTGGCGAGCCACCCCAATCAATGGATCCTCCGGCGGCTGATAACCATCCGAAGGTGGGAAAATAGCCGGGCGTTGGAAGTGAGGATTGTAATAAGGGCTACCAACCGAAATGCACACCAGGCGAATGTCTAGCTGCTTGAACAAATCGAGCAAACGTAATGGCTCGGCCAAGTCGATCCCCAACCCTGAGCCATCGCCACCAAATGCATAACGATAAGTGTCACCATCAAACTCGCAAGGCCGGCCAACCCCCTGGTCACCAGGACGGAAAGGAACCCAATCGACCGCGCTAAGACGCACTCCGATCGTCATGCCTGGCACACGCTCGCGAATGCCCGCCACGATCTCCCGAAGAAATCGTGTCCGATTTTCAAACGAGCCGCCATACTTTCCAGGTCGATCGAAGCTACTGAGCGTTTCGTGCCCCAAATAACCATGGCAATGCTTCACATCAACAAACTGAAATCCCGCCTCGGCCGCAAGAGCTGCAGAATGAACAAACGACCGGACAATTCGTTGCAGATCTTCGTCGGTTAAAAGGTAAGGCTCGTCGTCGTTCTTTTCCAACAACGGGTGACGATAAAGAACCTGCGGTTCTAGAACCGACTTGGTGTTGGGCCTCGCAAATCGTCCTGAATGGGTCAGCTGTAAACCAACGAGAAGGTCGTCGGTGGTGCCCATGGCCTTCTGGTGAGCAGCGAGCAGTTCTTCTCGCAGAGTAACGAACGAGGCAACATTTTTGTCATGCAGCCAAAGTTGATTCGGGTTTGCCCGTCCGGCATGTTCGACCGCAACGGCCTCGCCGCCCCAGATCAGTTTCGCGCCACTGTCGCCGAAACGTTGCCAACGACGCAGCGTCAGCTCAGAAGGCGATCCCCCTGTTTCAGCATCCCAGCCTTCCATAGGCAAAATCGAAAACCGATTGCC
>JAJRUA010000463.1 GCA_024278035.1 Planctomycetota bacterium
GCTCCCTCTCAAGCGGGTTGCTTCGCTCAAACGCTGGGGCCGAACGGTTCGGCTGAGCGTTAAGAGCCTGCTGCTCCATCCGATGCAATCGGGGCTCACCGTGCTGGGAATCCTTATCGGCGTGATGAGCGTTGTTTGGCTTCTCGCGATTGGCGAAGGAATTGGCCGGGCCTCGCAAGAGCAGATTGCGGCCCTCGGTGCAAAGAACATCATTGTTCGGACCATCAAGCCAACGAGCGACAAGTTCAGCGGCGGCGGCTATGGCGTTACACGAGAAGACTATCTTCGGCTCGTCTCAACGATTCCGACGCTCGACAGTGCGGTGCCGATCCGAGAATTGGCTTGCGAGTTTCGTAAAAAACGACGCCTGATTGAAGGACGGCTTGTCGGCTGTACACCGGAATACACCTCCGTTGCCCGCCTTAAGATCGAATCAGGAAGATTCCTTGTCGATACCGACGGGGCCCATGAACTCAACCATTGTGTCCTCTCGGCGGGCGTTGCCGACAAATTGTTTCCGATAAAAGAGCCCCTCGGCAGCCTCGTTCACTTGGGGCATGAGTTTTACACCGTTGTCGGAATTACCGAGCCACGCAATGCCTCGGCGGGCATTGGCGGTTCGTTGGCTGCCGAAGACTATTCGCGTGATGTGTACATTCCTATTCGTACCATGTGGCGACGCTTAGGAGACCAGATCATCTTGGTCGAACCGGGGCAATTCCGCCGTGATGTAATTGAAGTTTCTCAAGTAACGCTTCACGTTCGCCATCAAGAAGACGTAATCCGAACAGCCGATTTGGTGCGCAACACGATAGCTCGGCATCACACACTCGACGACTATGCGGTTACCGTTCCTATGGAACTGCTGGAGCAGGCGAACACGACGCGGCTGATGTTTATCTTGTTGCTCGGGCTGATCGCTGCGATTTCTCTCGTCGTGGGAGGTATCGGCATTATGAACATCATGCTGGCGACGGTCACCGAGCGGACGCGAGAGATTGGCGTCCGACGAGCCTTGGGAGCCAAGCGGCGTGATATCGTCGGCCAGTTTCTCACGGAAAGCATTGTCCTGTCGGTTGTTGGAGGAGCGATGGGCGTCTTTGGCGGGCTCTTTTGCCGCCCAATTGCCCTGGCCGTCCGGGCGCAGCTTGAGGTATCTTTCCCGAAGCAAATGGAGGCTCTTCCGGATTTAATACGAAACTTTGAGCCCCAGTTGGTCCCTTGGTCGATTCCTTTGGCGCTAGGAATCTCCATAGCCGTTGGTGTGTTGTTTGGGGTCTATCCGGCAATTCGAGCAGCTCGACTCGATCCGATCGAAGCCTTACGACACGATTAGAGAAAACTACCTTAAATTTGGGCGATTTTAGGTAGCGATCCCTAGGCGAGCGGCGTCGCTCATGGAATACTGTAGATTCTATCCTATTATCTTTCCCTCACTTATTAAGCGACAACTACGTAATGCCTTCCCGCCCGCTTGGCGTCTTTGCCAGTCTTGATGCCGGTCTCGGTTTGCCTCTCGAAACGGTCCGTGAACTGGATGTCGAGACGATCCAGCTCCACACCCCGCACGGACCAAGCCGAACCGAGGAGAATGCTGCCCGGTTCCGTGAGCAATTGGTAGAGCTAGGCGTTCGATTATCCGTCGTCTTTGCCGGTTTTGATGGGGAAAGCTACGCGGACATTCCGGCGACACAAAAAACCTGTGGCCTTGTCCCGCCTGAGACTCGCTCGGAACGATTGACGGAACTCAAAGAGATTGCTGACTTCGCGCGTCTCCTTTCGAGCGAAGCGACCCGCTGTGGCGAGGGCCCGATACCCATTGGATTGCATCTTGGTTTTGTCCCTCACGATTCGGCTGACGCACGTTTCGCGGACGCTGTCGCCGCCACACAAGAAATCTGCGATCATTGCTTGCCGTACGATCAAGCGATTCACCTTGAAACGGGTCAAGAACCGGCGGAAGAACTGCTCACCTTCCTTGGGAAGGTGAGCCGGCCCAATCTTTTCATCAATTTCGATCCAGCAAATATGGTCCTTTACGGCTGCGGTGAGCCGATCGAAGCGCTGCGTCAAGTTGGAAAGTACGTCCGCAGCGTTCATTGCAAAGATGCCAAATGGAGTGACGAGCCGGGCGTGACTTGGGGCGAAGAGGTTCCGCTTGGTGAAGGTGCCGTCGATTTCCAGGAATTCCTCTCGGTGCTTGATGAAATTGGCTACAGCGGTCCGCTGACCATCGAACGTGAAATCCCCGACGAGCCTGAGCGGCAAAAGAAAGAAGTCGCCGCCGGCCTCGAACTCTTGCGGTCGCTTCAGAAAGAAGGATGAATCGCTCGATCGGTTTTTTAATCCCCCCTGTTCTTTTACCTTACAGTTAACAGATGCTCCGTGTCGGTATTGTTGGCATTGGTTTTATGGGCCTGGTTCACTACCTGTCCTACGAAAAAACACGTGGCGTGAAAGTGGCCGCCATTTGTGAAAAGGACCCCAAAAAACTAGCCGGGGATTGGCGAGGAATCAAAGGCAACTTTGGCCCGCCCGGCAAGAAGATGGACCTTGCGGGCGTTGCGGGCTATCAGGACCTAGACGACCTGCTTGCCGACGACAGTATCGATTTGATCGACGTAACCCTTCCACCTGCTTTGCACGCAGATGTTGTGGTCAAGTCCCTCAAAGCGGGAAAACATGTTTTCTGTGAAAAGCCAATGGCGATGACGCTTGCTGACTGCGATCGAATGCGGCGAGCTGCCGAGAAGGCGGACCGACAATTATTGATCGCTCACGTCCTTCCTTATTTTCCCGAATACGCTTGGGCGCTGAAGGAGGTTCGCAGTGGAAAGCATGGGCGTTTGCTCGGCGGCTCTTTCAAGCGGGTGATTTCTGATCCAGCGTGGCTCACTCGCTTTTGGTCCGGCAGCGCGGTTGGCGGTCCGCTCTTAGACCTGCACGTTCACGACGCCCATTTCATCCGTCTTATGTTTGGCAAGCCGACAGCACTCTACAGCAGCGGACGTAGCCGTGCTGATATGGATGGGGGAGAGCTTCCCGAGTTTTGGAATACGCAATTTGAGTTTGAGGCTGGCGAATCGGTCCTCGCTACGAGTGGCACAATTCGCCAACAAGGGCGACCCTTTCAACACGCCTTTGAGATTCACCTTGAAAAGGCAACGCTCTTTTTTGATTTTGCTGTTATCGGGGAGGAGGGAGTGAGCCTCTGTCCGCCTACGATCATCAGCTCAAACGGCAAGGTCAAGCAAGTTAAGCTCAAGGGCGGGGACCCCATGGATGGCTTTGCAGCCGAAGTCAAGGAAGTCGTTCGTTGCGTTAAGAACGATGTCCCATCCGACATCCTGAATGCCGAATTGGCACGCGATGCAATCCAGCTTTGCCACCAACAGGCCAAGAGCCTGAAAAGCGGAAGAAAAGTTAAAATTTGACGAATCAGCTTCGCGATCGCGCTAAAACGATAAAGTAATTCACCCTTGGCGAGGTGACGATTGCTTGGTCTCGAACTACAATCGACTTCACATAAAACCACCTACGCTCCCTCCAGCATCCTTCCAATTCCAATGACGACCAACGTCAACCAAAACCCGTCTGTCCAATCTGGTGCAAACATGACTGGCTTGCATTCTGATATCGAACGCATTCCCTGCCATGTGTTTCAGCACGCTGCTAGCGCTAGTGCTTACGTCGCTCAGCAAATTGGCGACTTGATCCGCCAGCGAGCTGCTGAGGGAAAGCCGTGCGTTCTTGGCCTCGCGACGGGCAGCACACCGACCACCGTCTACGAAGAGCTGGTTCGTCTTCATAAAGAAGAAGGACTTAGCTTTGCCGGTGTTACGACGTTCAATTTGGACGAATACTACCCAATCGAGCCGGGAGAATTACAGAGTTACGTCCGGTTTATGAACGAGCACCTCTTCAACCACGTTGACATCGATCAGGCCAATATCCATATCCCGGATGGTACGATCTCCGAGGAAAAGGTTCTTGAACATTGCTTAGAGTACGAGCAGCGCATTCGCGACGCTGGGGGCATTGATATCCAAGTTCTTGGCATCGGTCGCACCGGGCATATCGGCTTTAACGAGCCGGGCTCCAGCCGCGAATGCCGAACTCGCATGATTACGCTTGATACGAAGACACGTCGAGATGCGGCGAGTGACTTCTTCGGTGAACAGTACGTTCCCCGCCGGGCGATCACGATGGGGGTTGGCACGATCCTTGAAGCCCGCCAGATCTACATGCTTGCCTTCGGTGAGGGCAAAGCGTCGATTGTTGCTGAGGCGGTTGAAGGAAAGGTCACGCCCAGCGTCTCCGCGAGCTTCTTGCAAGACCATGTCAATTCTAAAGTTATCCTCGATGAGGCTGCTGCCGATCAGCTCATCCGTTTCCAATCGCCCTGGTTGCTTGGCCCGCTGAGCAATGAGTTCACTTGGAACGACGCTCTGATTCGCAAAGCGGTAATTTGGCTTGCGACGCGGCTTGATAAGGCAATCCTCAAGCTCACCGAAGAAGACTACAACGAAGAGGGGCTGCAAGAACTGCTTGCCAGCCGGGGGCGTGCCTACGATATCAATCTTCAGGTCTTCCGCCAGTTGCAGGCGACCATCACCGGTTGGCCCGGCGGCAAGCCTAAGCACGCCCGTCAGCCCGGTGACCGACCGCAAAGGCACGAAGAGGTTTTTCCCAAACGGGTTCTCTGCTTCTCTCCCCACCCGGATGACGATGTGATCTCGATGGGGGGCACACTCATACGCCTCTGCGACCAAGGGCATGAAGCTTACATCGCCTACCAAACCTCAGGCAACATTGCTGTGTTTGATGACGATGCGGTCCGTTTCAGCGAGTTTATCTCAGAGTTCAATCGCGCTTTCGGCATCGATCCGAAGAAGACAGATGAGCTGGAACAACACGTCGATCAGTTTGTCCGACGCAAAGAGCAAGGGCAGGTGGATAGCCCCGAAGTGCAGTTGATTAAGGGAATGATCCGACGCGGCGAAGCCCGCGCCGGGGCCCGTGTTGCGGGTGTCCCGAACGAGCGCTGTGTCTTCATGGACATGCCCTTCTACCAAACGGGCAGCGTTCGTAAGAATCCGCTGGGCAAAGAGGATGTCCAAATCACCGTTGATTTACTACGGAAAATCAAACCGCACCAAATCTATGCTGCCGGTGACCTCTCCGACCCGCACGGTACGCACCGCACTTGCTTGCGAGCCATCTTGCTCGCTTGCCAAGAGGTGAAAGAAGACGATTGGTACCAGCAGTGCGTTGTCTGGCTCTATCGCGGAGCGTGGCAAGAGTGGGAGCCGCATCAAATTGAGATGGCCGTCCCGCTTAGCCCGCAAGAGTTACTAAGAAAACGGGCCGCCATTTTCAAGCACGAATCCCAAAAAGATCGGGCTCTTTTTCCCGGTTCCGATCCGCGCGAATTTTGGCAACGAGCTGAGGATCGCAACCGCGGAACAGCCTCGCTTTACGACCAACTCGGCCTCTCGGAGTTTGAGGGAATCGAAGGCTTCGTCCGCTGGAAAGGCGAACTCGACGGCGTCGTCTGAAAAAACATGCTATAAGGAACTTGGCAGGTCGCTGCTTCCCGTTGCTCGCAGAATCAGCGGCGGTAGTCCCCTAACTTGTCGAACAGAATCGGTGCCCACAATACGGGATCCGAAGGAAAATCGGGATGGACTTGCCGCCCCCCCCCAAAGGCCATCGCTATGAAAAGCCGCCTATTCCGCCAATGATTATTTCAAGCAAGGCGCCGTGCGGTTGGTCGTCGGAGATGGCTATTTGCTATTTGCTCAAGGCAGCTTGCTAGGCCACGCTTCATTTAGCGTGCTGTAAACGCGATCCCCTATCGCTCCCCACGATTTTCGAAAGGAACCCGTATGCTTCGGCTACTTTCTATTGCTCTCTCGATCTTCTTTCTTGCACCCAGCTTGAGCCATAGTGCAGAAGGCCTTGTTTTTTCATTTGATCAGAATCTTGAGGGCTGGCAAGTTTATGGTGAGGGCAAGGGGGCCCATGCCACGGGCATGGGCCATCAAGCCCCCGGGTCTTTGTTTATTGAGGCTGGCAGCAGGACGCACGTAACGGCCTTTAACACTTTCAAAAACCTTGCGCCTGGGCGCTACCTTGTGGAAGGATGGGTCCGTGGCCGAGAGATTCTTGCGGGAGAATGGAACCAGTCGGTCTGGATATTTTACGATGCCGGCAAGGGGCACAAGACTGTGGTTAAGGACCTCAAAGGCTCTTTTGAATGGAGCCGCCTTCGCTTTACGGTGGATGTCGAGGCCTCGTCCTTCACTCTCTGGATTCGCCTTAAGGCAGCGGGGAGTTTTTGGATCGATGACCTCACGCTCACCCCTACGACAGGGAGGGCAATCGCCTACGACTTCACCAAATCAAAGACCCCTTTCCCTACTGCTAACTCGGTTGGCGAGGGAATTCGCTGCCCAAAGTGCTACCGCTGGGCAGATGCCAAGACAAGCCATTGCCCGTTTTGCGGTACGGAATTGCACTCACAGTCGAAAAAAGTCTCTAAAAAATCAGCTTCACCGCCGGTTCGGATGCTGATGAACTTTGAGAAGAGGGACCAAGCGATTGAGAATCAACGCCACTCCCTTCGTTCCTTCAACAAGAGAAATGCCACGTCGGGCAAGCGATCAGCGATTATCAAGTACGCGACTTACAACTACTTGCAAATGAAGAACCCTTATCTTTCCGATTGGTCAGGCTACGACTACCTTGCGATAGATGTTTTCAATCCTCTCGACAAGCATGTCCGCTTCGATATGACCATCAAGGACACTATCGGAGGGGGATATTGGAATCAACTCAACCATAACGAGAGGATCGCCCCTGGATGGAATCGGCTGAAAATTCATATCAACCGTTTTGTTGGAGAGCGGGGATCGGTACGGATTCAGCGGTACCTCAATACTCGGAAACTCATCGCTTTTTGGTTCGGTGTGGGCCTAGAACAGGAAGAGGCGTACAAGGAAAAATTTCTCGTTGATAATATCCGCTTACTCAAATCGCCCCCTTCGCCCGCCTCCTTCGATGGGCTTAGGATTTTCGATTTTGTTAAAGAAGATTTTCGGGCCCAAGAGGGGTTTACAGCCATCCTTGACCGCCACAGGTATGATGATCAGGTCGGCTTTGGTCTGACTCAGGCAGACGTCTGGCAGTCGCATGATTCGCTCTACGCCGACAACCTCAACCGCGATGGCATTTTTCTCAATCGTGGTGGTTTCGCGATCGACCTTCCCAACGGGCCGTACGAAGTTCGCCTGAATATCAACCATCTTGGTCTGTGGAACAAACACTTCTGGGCACATCGAAAAGTCATGATCGAAGGCAAGGAGGTCTTCTCTGAATCTCGCAAGAGAGGCCTGCGAGATTACGTCCGAGACTTCACGCGGTTCCAAGAGATCGAGCCGGGTCCAGAAGACGATGCCTATTCACTTTATCTCGACAAGGTTTTTGCTCCGATTCTTCGAGAAGTACAGGTCAGTGATGGTCAACTGAACATTGAGGTCGAAGGCGACCGCTCGGGGATCTGCCTTAATTGGCTAGCGGTCTATCCCTCTGAAAGGAAGGCTGAAGCAGAGGCTTTTTTTCAGCAGCTCAAATTGCTTCAGAAGGAACAGTTTGACAGTAGGCTTCGAAAGCTTGAGCCTGCTGGCGATGATCCAAAGGATTTTGCCACTAAGCAGCAGATGAAGACCGGCTTTTACTCCGCTCTCATCGCTGGGGATACCTTCGTACGCCACAATCAATTCAGCCAACCCGTGGCGGAGACCATCGAACTCTCCGGCGGTCGCCTCCAGCGTCCGGCCCAGACTCTGCTTGTCCGCAGCCTCGGTCAAGGGGGCCTTCTCTCTGTGAGGACGGAGGACTTAACCTCGGACACCGGAGAAAAAATTGTGGTCACCCCCCAGACCGTACGATACACCGTCAACCAATATCAGTGCCATACCTTCAACAATGAAACTTATGAATTGGCTCCACGTTTTTACCGCGATTTCCCCCCGGCGGGAATCTCTCTCCCGAACGATACGAGCAAGATGCTCCGCTATCAGGTGAAAATCGGACGAGCAACCAAGCCCGGCTTCTACACCGGCAAGCTTGCGATGAAGTTCAGGGATACGATCGTTACCTATCCGATTAGACTCACGGTCTACCCCTTTACTTTGCCTCCAGCCGACATTGCGGTAGGCTTCTTCGGTCTCAACCCGTTCCACCTTGACTATGTAAAAACCCCAGGGCTTGATACTTTCAACTGGAGGGTCAACCGGAAGGTCCTCAAGTCACTTAGCGAGCGAGGTTTCACCACCTGGTCCTCTCTTCCGGAGGCCAAACTCGTTAAAAAAGGTCGCTCGGTCGTTATCGAATCTCCTCATCTCGATCAGTTGATGGCCGCGGCCCGCCGCCTTGGATTTAAGAAAGTCTTTACTTACGGCGGTGGATTTGACGTGGTCCGAACGGAAGCGACAGGCCAAATTTCGGGCATGCCGGCGGAAGAGTTCTGTCGCGCCGCAGGTGACGCAATCAATGAAAAAATCGCGTCTTCATGGCTTCCGATCGTCTACAACTACAGTGACGAGGCCTCCGGCTATTCTCAAAAGGTCGAACGAGACCTCCTGCGTGCCGAGGTCCTCAAAAAGTACTATCCGCTCCTTGAACGTGGAGGTTTTAGCCATCCGATCCGCAAGGGAGAGCATGGCTACGATCTCAACCAGACCTTTACTGTCGGGTCGTATTCAAGCATGACCCGCGAGGCGGCGGACGCCATTACCGGGGCGAAGAACCGATGGGGTTTATACAATCAGGCCATCGGCAACCTGCGTTACAATCGCGAAGTCTTCGGCCAAGCGCTCTTTACCGCCCGCAACGCAGGGGCGGATCATTTCCTAGAATGGTACCTCAATGGCAGCCAAAACTACCCCTATTACGACCTGGACGGGCGGGAGAATGACGCGATGATGCTCTTCCCCCGCGCGGACGGTCGCTTCGACTTCTCCATCAAGTTGGAATGGGCCGCCGAAGGGGTAGAAGACTATCGTCTTCTACAGCTACTTGAGTCGAGGGCCGAGAAAGCTGGCAACAAAGGAAAGAGAGCCAGGAAATGGCTAGCTAAGAACTATTCCCCTACCGATTTTTTCGCTGCCGATGGCAAACTGCTAAAAATAACCCCCCGCCACGGGCTCCGCGGCAGGGCGTTCAGGGCAGTAGTTTATCAAATGCTTCTTGAACTGAGGGAGCAGTGAGGTGGTCCTGAATTGACGGACAGGTAAACCTCTTAGAATGGTGGCAGAAAGGACTGCTATCATGCCCCGTAAGAAGTCAAAATCCCCGTCAAAGAAGTCGGTTTCCAAGAAAGTCGGTCCGTCGCATCTTCCCCCAGGAATTCAAGGAGGAAGCTGTGCAGATGCTGCTGGATGGCCACACGGCCAGCTCGGTTGCCAAGCGTTTGGGTCTTTCCGGCACGAATATGCTCTATCGCTGGAAAGGCGAGCAACTGGCCCAGAGTGGCCCGGTTGCCAGTGTCTTGGAAGTCCGCGCACGCGAGCTTGAAATCGAACATCGCCCCAATGGAGATAGGCGTGTAAAGCGGCCCCCAGGTTGTGGTGCAAGGCGATTTCAATAGCTTCGTAACTGGACTTTGCGGTACCCCACCACTTTCGAACAGAGCATCCACGTTTTCAAGGGGCGATGATGCCCAGCAAAAACCGTGCCGGTCAGGTCATCAAACCAGCGACAACAACCACGGCAAACGTAACGCTGGCGAAAAACCTCCGTCGTATCGTGGCCGTTCTTTGCAACGTGCTTACTTTGGCAATGGGGGCAATCGACACCGCCGGGCCATCGCAAATAACGCACCATCGCGTAGCACTTCTGGTCATCGATCAGTCCGTGAATCGAAAGCGTCATCCGTGACCTCCTGGAATAAAATAACGTTGCCTACCCTCGCTTGATTACGTAAACTGCCGATCGTTCGGGGGACTGTCGAGATCAGCCTGAATTTGGAATTGAGCCAATAGAGTTTGCCCGCAAGCTACGCCTGATGACTCCAGGGGCTGAGGAATTGATCGCTCGGTATAAGCAGTGGACAGCAAGGATCCCTTGCGCGTACTGCCGACTGCCCACTTTTCATTCCTTCCCGAAAGTCATTCAATTTCGAAAGTAAATGCTTCGTCTTGAAAGTCGATCGTGACGGTCGCTTTCTCAACCCGTTCTTCTTTGAGCAGCTCAGTGGCAAGCGGGTTTTGTAGCTGTTGCTGAATCACTCGCTTGAGTGGGCGTGCGCCGTAGGCAGGATCATAACCTTGGCTAGCGATTTCTTTGCGAGCCCTGTCCGTGACGACGAGGCCCAAGCCGCTCCGTTCGAGTAGCTTGGCTAGGGCTTCGATTTGCAAATCAGCAATCCGAGCAACATCGTCACGCGTTAGTGGCTCGAAGACGATCGTCTCGTCGATTCGATTGAGGAACTCCGGCAAAAACCGGGTGGATAGCGCCTCGGTCACGCCTGCTTGCATCTCTTCCGTCGTGCCACCTTCTGTAGCAATTTTCTGAATGAGCTGGCTACCGACGTTGGAGGTCATAACGATAATCGAGTTCGTGAAATCGACCGTGTGACCGTGGTTGTCGGTGAGCCGACCATCGTCGAGCACTTGTAATAGTATATTAAAAACGTCGCGGTTCGCCTTCTCGATCTCGTCGAGCAGGATAACCGCGTACGGGCGACGGCGAACCGCTTCGGTCAGTTTGCCCCCCTCTTCGTAACCAACGTAGCCGGGAGGGGCCCCAATGAGCCGACTCACCGTGTGTTTCTCCATGAACTCGCTCATGTCGAGGCGAATCATGGCGTGTTCGTCATCGAACAGTGTCTCGGCAAGTGCCTTGCAAAGCTCTGTTTTTCCAACACCGGTCGGACCGCAGAACAGGAAACTTCCGATCGGGCGGCTGGGGTCCTGTAAACCACTACGACTGCGCCGAACAGCGTTAGCAACCGCATCGACCGCCTGGTCTTGGCCGATTACTCGCCGATGGAGTCTTTCTTCAAGGACGATAAGCTTCGCTCGCTCAGCTTCTAGCATCCGCGTCACAGGCACACCGGTCCACGCACTGACGACCTCAGCGATTTCATCGGGGCCAACTTCTTGACGCAACAATCGGCGTCGGTTTGTTGCTTCTTCTAGCGTCCCCTCATCCGATCGGGTCTCTGCTTCGGCGACTTGTTGTTCTATCTTCGCCCGTTTTGTATCGAGTTCGTACAATTTCTGGTAGGCGGACTCTTCGATTGGTTGCCCTGCGGCTTGTGCCTCTTTGATGGCCGTGGTTTGGAGTTGAATCTCGTGCTTGACGGTTTCGAGTTCGTTCCGTACGTCGGCAGCGGAGCCGACGCCCAGCTTTTCTGCTTCCCATTGCTCGTTGAGCGAAGCCAACTCGTGGCGTAGCGTTTTCATTTCAGTGTTGATTTCTTCAAGCCGTTGTTTGGCATGTTCTTCCGTTTCATCGGCAAGTTGCCGCGCAGCGAGTTCGAGTTGCACAAGGCGGCGTTGCGCCTCGTCGATCTCCGTCGGCACGCTTTGTAGCTCCATTGCCAGACGGCTCATCGCTTCGTCCACTAAGTCGATCGCTTTGTCGGGCAGTTGCCGATCAGCAATGTAACGACTCGAAAGTTCGGCAGCAGCCACGAGGGCCGAGTCTTTGATTTTTACCCCTTTGTGGTGGGCCTCGTAGCGAGGTTTGATCCCCCGTAAGATGGCGAGCGTGTCTTCGACCGACGGCTCTTCGACAAGAACGGGTTGGAATCGCCGTTCGAGGGCAGCGTCCTTTTCGATGTGCTTGCGAAACTCATCGAGTGTTGTCGCACCGATGCATCGCAAATCGCCCCGAGCGAGCGCCGGCTTTAACAGGTTCGCCGCGTCGGCCCCCCCTTCAGCGGCTCCGGCACCGATCACGGTATGCAACTCGTCGATGAAAAGGATCACGCTGCCGGCGGCATCTTCGATCTCTTTTAGCACCGCCTTAAGCCGTTCTTCGAACTCGCCACGAAACTTGGCGCCGGCAATAAGAGCCCCCATGTCGAGCGCTACAACCCGCTTGTTCTTGAGGCTCAAGGGAACATCCCCCTCAACAATCCGCAGCGCTAGCCCCTCGGCAATGGCCGTCTTGCCCACGCCCGGCTCGCCAATCAGCACTGGATTATTCTTCCGCCGTCGCGAAAGGACCTGTACGACGCGGCGAATCTCCGCATCGCGGCCAATCACAGGGTCGAGTTTTCCTGCTTTCGCCTGCTCAACAAGATCAATCCCGTATTTTTCGAGTGCCTGGAACTTCCCTTCAGGCGTTTGGCCGGTAACACGCGTGCTGCCGCGCACTTGCTGGAGTGCTTGCAGCAGTTCGGTCTCCTCAATCGCATTGAGCTTCAGAGTCTCTTTCGCATTTGACGGCGTCTTTACAAGAGATAGTAAAAGATGTTCGGCCGAAGTGAAATCATCGTGCATCGTCTCCGCTTGGGCCTGAGCATTGCTCAGAACCGTTTGCAATTCACGCGATAGCTGCGGCGGAGCGCCCCCCGAGGCCTTTGGCAGATGCTTGAGTTCGGCCTCCGTGATCTGCGCCAGTTGGCCAACATTCGCGCCCATCTTATCAAGCACAGGACGTACAACACCCTCGGTCTCCGCAAGCAGGGCCGCAAGCAAATGCAGGGGCTCAATCTGCGGGTTCCCCGCTTCGGTGGCAAGTTCCTGAGCGTGCTGCACTGCCTCTTGGGCTTTGTGCGTTAGTTTATTGAATTGGAAAGGCATGGGGAAATAAGCAGACAGGGGTGGGGTTAGGCTGGCGGAAAGGTTCAGTGGGCTTTAAGTTGAAAAACAATGTATTGGCGCACAGGCAAATGCTAGTCAAGAGTCTATACGCTCCGCTGAGTCAAAAGGTTGGGTTATAGTGTTCAGTGGCACTTTGCAGCTAGGACGTTGCCTGGGGGCTCGGGGTGCGTGGTTGCAGGAGAGTAGGTCCACTATGTGGTAAGCCGCATTCTGCAGCGTGGGGAGTAGTCGAAAAGCCCCCCCCACAAGCGAGGCCTGCTTGATTTCCTAATAGTGTTGCTACAGCAATGCCACTAAAGTAAGGTGGCTCAAGATGTTACGCAAATGTTAATGGCATTCCCTCCTTCCCCCCTCTTCCATAGAACATGCTTGCTAAAAGCTATCCCTTCTACTTGGCCAACAAGCCTGAGTCGCCCAACCAGGACTTGACGGTCACGGACAAGTACACGGGTGAGGTCGCGACGCAGGTTGCCATGGCGTCGGCTGCGGATATTGACCGGGCAATCGGCGCGGCGGTCGAAGCGACCGAGCCGATGCGGCAGATGGCCCCCTACGAACGGCAAGCGATTCTTAATCATTGCGTCCATCGTTTTACCGACCGGGCTGAAGAGTTGGCCCAATCGCTTTGCATTGAGGCGGGCAAGCCGATCAAGGACTCGCGCGGCGAGGTCTCGCGGCTGATCGATACCTTTCGCATTGCAGCCGAAGAGTCGGTTCGCATGGATGGCGAGATTCCGAATCTCGAAATCTCTGCCCGGGCAAAGGGCTACCGTGGTTTTGTACAAAAAGTGCCGATCGGCCCTTGTTCGTTTATCTCCCCGTTTAATTTTCCGTTGAACTTGGCAGCCCATAAGGTGGCCCCCGCTTTGGCCGTGGGGTGTCCGTTTGTCCTGAAGCCAGCTAGCCGGACACCGATCGGCGCGCTCGTGATGGGGGAAATTCTTGCCGAGACCGATCTTCCGGCAGGAGCGTTTAGCATTTTGCCCTGCCGTCGCGATGGGGCAGACCTGTTTACTACCGACGAACGGCTCAAGCTGCTTTCCTTTACCGGTTCGCCGGGCGTCGGTTGGGACTTAAAATCGCGGGCCGGGAAGAAGCCGGTGGTTCTTGAACTGGGCGGCAATGCGGCCTGTATTGTAGATGAGGATGCCGACATTGCCGACGCCGTCAATCGCCTCGTCATCGGCGCGTTTTACCAATCGGGACAAAGCTGCATCGGCGTCCAGCGTATCCTTATCCACGAAGCGATTTACGAGGAGCTAAAGGAAAAATTAGTCGTTGCCTCAAAGCAACTCATCGCGGGTGATCCGAAGAAGGAAGAGACGTTCATCGGCCCGATGATTTCTGAGAAGGAAGCCGAGCGGCTCCACGGCTGGATCAATGAAGCGGTCCAATCAGGCGGCAAGCTGCTCTGTGGTGGCGAACGTGAGGGGGCAATGCTCCAGGCGACGCTTCTGGAAGACGTACCCGCCGATCAAGCCGTTTGCACGGAAGAGGCCTTCGGCCCGGTGGCCGTCCTGAATCGCTTCCGTTCGTTTGACGACGCTTTGAGACAAGTCAACGACAGCAAGTTTGGCCTCCAGGCGGGCATTTTTACCCGTGACTGGTACAAAATCCAGAAGGCATGGGACACGCTCGAAGTGGGCGGTGTCGTGATCGGCGACGTGCCAAGTTGGCGTGTGGATAACATGCCTTACGGCGGAGTAAAAGACTCAGGCCTCGGTCGCGAAGGCATCCGCTATGCCATGGCTGATATGACGGAAGAGCGACTGCTAGTGATCCGCACCCCGCAAGGATAACTCCTCTCTTTAGCTGTACTCCGTCACGACCCCTGAGTAACAAGGGACAATTTCTTCTTTGATCTGAAGCAACAACGCCCCGTTGTCTGCGATACCTTTGCAAAGACCGGTGAGTTGTTTCTGAGGTGTTTCAACTTGAACCTGCTTGCCGGTTAGGAACGAATAACGTCGCCAAAGTTCGGGAAGCGATGGGTCCTTAGTGACAAGCTGGTTGATACGCAGCTCCAGTTGCTTGAGACACTCGATCAAAACTTGGGTCCGATCCAAAAGCTGGCCAAGCGATTTCTCTAAGCTGGTTGCGGCTCTTTTTACCTCCTCTGGGGCATCGGCCAGCGTGTTGTTGACGTTCAGCCCGATGCCGATCACTAGGCGGCGTGGCTTGCAAGCGGTCGATTCAATCAAAATGCCGGCTGTTTTTTTCTCATCAATAAAAACGTCATTGGGCCACTTGAGA
>JAJRUA010000045.1 GCA_024278035.1 Planctomycetota bacterium
GACGGGCCAAATTCGCGCGGTGCCCGAAGCCGATTTGCCCGTCGAACTGCCGCACCTTGAAGACTTCAAACCCCACGGCAGGCCCGAACCGCCGCTCGACAAAGCGCCGGACGAATGGCTTTACCCCACGATCAATGGCGTCCGCTGCAAACGGGAAACGAACACCATGCCCCAGTGGGCCGGCAGTTGTTGGTACTACTTACGGTTCCTCGATCCGAAGAACAGCGAGGCCCTGATCGATCCCCAGATCGAAAAGGCGTGGATGCCCGTTGACTTGTACATTGGTGGGGCCGAACATGCCGTGTTGCATTTGCTCTATTCGCGTTTCTGGCACAAGGTGCTTTACGACCGCGGTGTGGTTGGCACACCAGAGCCGTTTCAGAAGCTGGTGAACCAAGGGATGATCCTCGGCGAGAATGGCGAGAAGATGTCCAAAAGCCGCGGAAATGTGGTGAACCCCGACGTGGTGGTCGCGGAGTACGGGGCCGACTCGCTGCGGTTGTACGAAATGTTCATGGGGCCGCTGCCCGACTCCAAGCCGTGGAAGATGGAAGGCGTCAACGGCGTCTATAATTTCTTGGGCCGTGTCTGGCGATTGGTAATCGACGATCGTGCGGACGAAATGGCGCTCAGTAGCCAAATCACCGACACGGAACCGACCGCCGACCAACTTCGCACTTTGCACGCCACGATCAAAGCGGTCACGAAAGATATTGAAAAACTCTCGTTCAACACGGCGATTGCCCGAATGATGGAGTTCGTTAATTTCTTTACCAAGGAAAAAGAGCGACCCCGGGCCTGCTTAGAGCCCTTCGTCAAGTTGCTTTCGCCATTTGCGCCGCACTTGGGCGAAGAACTTTGGGCCGCGTTGGGGCATGAGGGAACGCTCACCTACGAACCGTGGCCCGAGTGGGACGAATCGGACCTTAAGCAAGACACCCTCGAAATTGTTGTACAAATCAAAGGCAAGGTGCGTGCGAAAATCAGCATCGCCGCTGATGCGGATAAGGCGACGACGCTCGCCGCAGCAAAGGCGGAACCCAACATCGCGGAGCTGATCGCCGGCAAAGAAATGATGAAAGAGATCGTCGTCCCCGGGCGACTGGTGAACCTCGTGCCAAAAGGGTGAAAAAACGAGTTACGAGTTACTAGTCGCTAGTTACTAGGCGCTAGTTTTCGTCTGGCCACCTTCCAACTAGCAACTAACAACTTTCTACTAGCAACTCCCTGTCGTCTTAGTGGTTCCTTTTTTTAGTCTGTAAAAATGCCTCTTATTGTTCAGAAGTTTGGTGGCACGAGTGTTGCCGATGCCGAGAAAATTCGTGCGGCGGCGCGTCGGGCCCTTCGTGCCCAGTCGCAGGGGGCGCAGGTCGTTATGGTCGTTAGCGCTATGGGCAAGAACACCGACATGCTGGTCGATTTGGCTGACCAAGTTTGCGAAAAGCCCTCGCCCCGGGAGATGGACATGCTCCTCTCAACCGGCGAACAAGTCTCCGTGGCGCTCATGGCCATGGCCATTCATGGCCTAGGAGGCGAAGCGGTCAGCCTCACCGGCGGACAAATTGGCATCCGCACGGATGGCTCCCACGGTAAGGCACGCATTCAGTCGATCCGTACCGAGCGGATGCAATCGCACCTCGATGCGGGACGAATTGTCATCGCCGCCGGGTTTCAGGGCATCGACGATGACCTAAATATCACAACGCTTGGCCGAGGCGGAAGCGACACCACGGCAGTTGCCTTAGCAGCGGTCCTGGGGGCCGATATGTGTGAAATCTATACCGACGTGGATGGCGTCTTCACGACCGATCCGCGGATTGAACCTGCCGCTCGCAAGATGAGCCACGTCTCGCACGATGAAATGCTAGAGCTAGCGAGCCTTGGGGCAGGGGTCATGCATAGCCGATCGATCGAGTTCGGCAAGAAGTTCAATGTGCCGATCCATGTGCGTAACAGCGCTTCCTTTTCCGACGAGCCGGGAACCATCATCGGCCCTCTCGCAGAGTCTGCCGACCGCCCGGTCAGCGGTGCGGCGCTGACCAAGGACGAAGCTCGCCTGACCGTCAACGGCGTTCCCGACCGCCCCGGTATGAGCCTCGCCCTCTTAGAAAAACTCTCGGCCGCGAACATCGTGGTCGATATGATCGTCCAAACGGTTGGAGCCGGGGGGTTGGCTGATATTTCGTTCACCGTCATGGACGCCGACTTGCCCAAGGCGCTCGAAGCGGCACAAGAAGCAGCAAAAGAAATGGGTGCCGCTGGGGTGTCGCACGATGAGACCGTTTCTAAGGTGTCGGTTGTTGGCCTTGGAATGGCGACTCAGTCGGGTGTCGCCGACCGCATGTTCCGCGCCTTGGCCGAAGCAGAGATCAACATCCAGGCGATCACCACCAGCGAGATTAAAGTCTCTTGCCTTGTGGACCGTGACCGGGGCCTCGACGCGCTCCATGCCGTGCATCGGGAGTTCGAGCTCGACAAACCGCCCACTGAAAGGGCCACCTTTGACGAGTCCCTTGCCAAAGCGAAGCAAGACAAACAGGCCGACGCTCAAGCCGTCATTAGCCGCTTGCAAGCCATGGAGGAATTAACCATTCATGGCTGTGGTCTCGATAAGAAACAGTCGCTTATCACCCTCTCAAGCGTCCCCGACACGCCAGGCATTGCCGCCGACATTTTTGAGGCGATCGCCGCCAATCAAATCTTGGTTGACCTCGTGGTTCAAGCCATCGGCACCGACGGCTTAACTACCGTTTCGTTCACCGTTCCGAAAGAAGCCTACGATCAGGCGAAGCAAGTCGCCGAGAAGATCGTCGCTAAGTTCGGCGGCAAAACCTCTTCGGAACAAGATATCGCGATCCTGTCGGTCACCGGCATCGGCGTCCGCAGTCACACGGGCGTCGGCGATCGGATGTTCCGCGCTTTGACCAGCGAAGCCATCAACGTGGAATTAATCTGTACAAGCGAAGTCGTGGTGAATGTCGTTGTCGCCGGCGAATGTGGAGCCAAGGGTTTAGGGGCGCTAGAAAAGGCGTTTATCGACGTGGTGGGGTAAACCCAGCGAAGAAGCAGGGCGACCAGCAGAGATGCAGGGCGAGCGGTGTGGGCGTTAGCCCCCCGATGACGAAGGTGCTCGCCACTTTTATCGGGGGGCTAACGCCCACACCGCTCGCCGACGCTTTGCTCTATCCGCCCTGTTGTTCTCGCATGACGTCGTTAAGCACATCTTCGGCGACGTAGATTGGCAATTGCGGGTCGCAGGTAACGGCCACGGCAATCGCGTCCGAGGGGCGAGCGTCGATCGAGACTAGCTCACCTTCGTGACGCACGCGCAGGCTGGCATAGTAAACGTGATCCTTGAGCTCTGTGATGATTATGTCTTGCAGTTCGCCGCCAAGACCTTCGACGGTTGAAACCAAAAGGTCGTGTGTTAAGGGTCTAGCGGTTTCAATTTGCTTGACATGCCGATCGATGCTCGTCGCCTCGAACACGCCAATTAAAATCGGAAAGGTCCGGTCTCCCTCGACCTCTTTGAGGTAAATCACCTGCTGTTCGTTGATCTCGCTGATGATGATCCGCGAGAGCTCCATCGCAATGGGCATCGGCGTGGCTCCGTTAAAACCGCTGTAAGGGAAGGTCCCCTGAGTATAGTCGCAACGGCAGGCACTAGACAGTTCCCCCAGTGCGGGCGGCTCATGCCATCCGCTCACACTCTCTAGTGTTAGCTTCCTAGGGGGCTTAGCTCAATCATCGGTAGGCCGCCGCTGCGAAGATCGTCGAGCATTGCCCGAATGCCTGCCGGGTCGGTCGAATCCATGCCACAGGCGACCGCCGCGATACGGTCGGCTGTGGTCCCCTTTCCTTGCTTCTCAAAACACCAAACAAGCCCGAATGCCGCGTCGTACCACGGGGCATTCGCCCGTTCCGAGCCAGGCAACGGACCAGGGCATTGGTTGATATCGATCGCCCGTTCGCCAAGCTGAAAACCGTAGCCAAAATGGCCCCGCGCCAGTTCCAAGTCCGCCTCGCCTTGCGCTGCAATCTCCCCCAAGAGGGCGTGGGCTTCAATAAAATCACTGCACCCCGAAAGTAAATACCGCAGTTCGTCGAGCGCGATTTCAATCTCCCCCGCTTCGATCATCGCCCGTACTTCTTCCAGATCATCGGCCCGTTCAATCGCCCCACGTGGATGAACAAACTCCCAACCATCCCCTTTGGCTAGGCGACGAATGCGAAGCCCCCCCTGTGAACGGCGCGAGTTGCTCCCCTGCTGTCGGCCCCGATTGGGCCCTTGGTAGGATTTCTTCGAACGATCGGCTGACAACGGAAAAACTCCTCGGGAACTGCGGCTTCGGAACCCAGCAGCCTAATCGGACGCGGCCCCCTCGGCGAGCCTTGGAAACCAAAAAAACTGGCCACAGAGAGCGCCGAGGAGGCCGAGTGCTAAAAACAAAGCTTTCTCCGAGTTCTCGGTGATCTTGTATGTTACCAAAAGACAAAAATTTGTTATCGCTTCCAGTAGCTAGTTCCAGGAGAACTTCTCTGAAAACCTGATCCGATCAGGATTCTTTACTTGACTTCTAACACAGTCGCTCTGTGGTCAATTTCCCCTGCTTACTACAGATGGCTGAAGTGTTTCGACCTTTAACCTCCGGTCGCTGGCCGGGGTTAGTGGTCAGAGCCCTTCGTTGAGGCCCTGGAGGTTCTCTGGGACGAAGCGGCCCTCCTTGCGGATTAGCTTGCCATCGAACCATATTTCACCGCCCCCATAGTCGGGGCGTTGGATGAGAACCAAGTCCCAGTGGATGCGGCTTCGGTTGCCATTGTCGGCCTCTTCGTAGGCTTGTCCTGGCGTGAGGTGGAACGAGCCTCCGATTTTTTCGTCGAACAGCGTGTCGAGCATCGGATGCCTTACGCGGTTGTTCGTGCCGATCGCCCATTCGCCACAGTAACGGGCCCCCTCGTCCGAGTCCAAAAGCTGATTCATCCGTTCGGTGTCGCTCGAAGTCGCTTCAATAATTTTTCCATCCTTGAAGGTGAAGCAAATGTCGTTGAAAACGACTCCCTGATAGCGGCTTGGTGTGTTGTAGCGAATCGTGCCATTGATGCTGTCGCGTACCGGAGCGGTGAAGACCTCGCCATCCGGAATGTTCCGTTCGCCGCTACAAGGAATCACGGGAATATCCTTGATGGAAAACTCAAGGTCGGTCCCCGGTGCGGTGATCTTCACTCGGTCCGTCTCTTGCATCAAGGCGACCAGCGGCTCTTGAGCGACCCGCATCGCAGCGTAGTCGGCTGTGCAAACATCGAAGTAAAAATCCTCAAAGTCGCTCGTCGGCATGTCGGCAGCCTGCGCGAACGAATCGGTTGGATAACGAAGCACCACCCACTTGGTTTTCGGCACGCGGTACTCGTTGACCAGTCGTAGCCAGTGCTCTTGGTAAAGGTCCATCCGTTCTGACGGAACGCCCTTCATTTGGCTTGCATTCGCTGCGCCACGCACACCGATGTAAGCGTGTACCTTCTCCATACGAGCCCGTTCAAGTCCACCGGCAAGTTGCATTCCCTCTTCAGTCGCTCCGGAGAGCAAAGAGCGTTGCACCCGCTGGTTCTTGATCTCGACGAGCGGCGTCGCGCCCCGCGCGGCAGCCCCTTCTACCAAGGCACAAATAAGATCCGGCTCAGGCAAGTCAATCGCTTCGATCAGAATCGTTTCGCCCGATTGCAGTTCGCAACTATGGTCGAGCAAAACATTGGCCAATTGGTCAATACGTGGGTCGTGCATGGAAGGAGGGCTCTCTATTACGAAGGTAGGCGTTCTTGCTGGATTCAAAAAAGGGACAAGAAAGGAAGCGACTTAGGTTACGCTCAATCATCGCCGAAGTTAGGATTCTTCTAAAGGGGAGGACAAAAGAGAAATCGCCCTTCGCCACCATTAGCCCCCGGGTTCTTTAGCCCCCGGTCACTGACCGGGGGCTAACAAAGTGACCGGGGCAAAAGAACCCAAAATATCGTAGACTAAGAACCTATATCCCCCAGAACCTATCCGGAAGTATCCAGCGATCGAGAAAGACCGAAACACCAGATGGTTCTGGGACGTGCAGTAAGAGTAACGCGGTAGCCGATGCATTCATGGAGATACGATTTCGATGACGAGCAACAAGACCCCGCCAGAAACGGAAGAAGTTTCTTTTGCTGAGATGGCACTCAAACTGGGTGGCAAAAGTGACGACGAAGCCCGGCGAACGGGAGCAATCGACACGGCAGACGACCAAGTCGAGGCTCTCTTCGCTCCGAAGTACCAAACGGTTCAGAGCCCGGCCCATCGGGCTGTGTGGGAACGGCGTGTGCCGGCGGACGAGTTTCTCAGTTCCCCTCCCAAGCCCCCTGCCGATGTGGTGAAGGTGATGGAGGCATCGCTAGAGGTGGTCCGTCGCCACAAGCGGGCGGGTACCTTGCACAACGAAGAGGGGCGTCTTCGAGAAGAACTGCTTGCCGAACTGGCGACGGTCGGCTACTGGGGTCTCTTGGTTGATAAAGAACATGGAGGAAGCGGGGCGAAGTTCTCCAGCGTCGCGGCCTTCCTCTCCCGAATGGCAACACTCGATGGCACGATCGCGGGCCTTGCCTCGATCCATGGGTGCATCGGTGCGGTCGATCCCGTAAAAGCCTTTGGTACGGAAGAACAAAAGCGGTGCCACCTGCCACAACTGGCCAGTGGCAAGCGGCTTAGTGCGTTTGCCCTCACCGAACCAGGGGCGGGAAGCGATCTAACGGCACTCAAAACAACCGCGGTGCTCGACGGGGATCATTACGTTGTCAACGGCGAGAAGCTCTTCATCTCCAACATTCTCCCCGGACGCACGATTGGCCTTGTCTGCTTGGTGGAGAACAAGCCGGCCGTTTTGATCGTTGACTTGCCCGACGAAGAGAGCGAGCAGTTTCAACTAAAAAAATATGAAATCTACGCCCTCAAACATCTCTACAACCGAGGGATCCTCTTCCACAATCTCCGCGTACCGAAAGAAAATCTCTTGGTACCCAAAAAGGGCGACGGCCTGACGATCGCCTACCACGGCTTGAACCTGGGCCGTGTTTCACTCTGCGCGAACGCTTCGGGAACAATGCGGCAGATGCTGGTCGGCATGTTGCCGTGGGCCGACTACCGCGTTACCTATGGCGAAAAAATTGGCAGCCGCGAGTTGGTGCAGCGCCGCGTGGGTGAAATGGCATCGCTCATCGTTGGCTGCGATGCACTGGTTGCCTGGTGTGCCGATCTCTTGGACCGCGGCTATCGGGGCGAAATGGAGTGCATCATCGCCAAAATTTTCGGTTCCGAATCGCTCAAGCACGCTGCGATTGAGCTGTGCATGAAGACGCACGGCGGGCGAGCCTTTCTCGGCGGCCATTCTTTTGGTGACAACGTCCATGATTTCCTTGCTCCCTGCATCTACGAAGGAGAGGGCGAAATGCTCGGCATGGCCTTCTTCAAGTCGCTCGTAAAAGACCATGGCAAGCGGTACTTCGAGCCGGTCGGCAAAGCGCTCGCTGCCGCCGGCATCCAGCGCCCCAATCCGCTCAATCCTCGCCATGCGCTCGTCCTTGCCGGGGTGGCCGGTCCCTACCTGCGGTGGCGTACCGCACGGCAAATCATGGGCAGCGCAGCGGCCTCCCTGCCCGACATGCCCGAATCGCTCCAAAAACATGCCGCATTCGCTTGCCGAGAACTTCCGCGCATGGCACTGGAAATTGATTCCGCCATGCAGAAATTCCAACTCAAGCTCGCTGATCGGCAGTGCCGCATGACCGAGCTAAGCAGCCGCTGCCAAGACTTGATGACCATCTTAGCCACAGCCATGTACGCGGCCCGAGAAAAAGACCCGATCGTCCGTGATGCGGGGGAACTTTTGTGTCAACAATTGCGTCGTAAGCTCAACGGCAAACGCCCAACGAATCGCTACTTTAAGCAAGTGACCGACTTGGGCCGCCGCGTCGCCGCCGGTGAAGCCGATGCCTTGTCGTCGCTCGGCTTGGGAGAAATCGACCACCCAAAAATTCTTGAAAGCTACGAAGCGTAAAAACCTACTATGCGATTCCTTCTTTTAATGCTTCTCGTCTTTGCCAGAACCGCGCAAGCGGAAGAGGGGGGCGCTGAGCCTTTCGTCGCTCCCTCGGTTCTTCCGAAAGTTAGCCGACCTGCGGAGATTGGCGAGCCCAAGGTTTGGCCTTTTTACGCCTCGGCATCAGGGGGCGACGCGATTCGATACTGCGGTTGGTGGAAACGGGGTTGGGAAAACTTTGTCGAAAAGAAGGCTTTGCCCACCGTAAAAAAACATGGACGAATTTGGATTCACAACCCGGGGGGCGTGACCGATGGCCGGGCGATGCAGTTCCAGCAATTCACCGACTGCACGAACCAAGCCAAGCTCACTGGCCAGCCCGAGCTTCAACTCGTCTCGCAATGGGATGTCTTTTCACAGCAAATGAGCCGACTCACCTCGGCGGGTGATCTGGTTATCTACATCGGTTGCCCTGCAACAATGAAGTTCCTTGATGGCGAGACCGATGCCGAGTGGCTGGTCCGCGCACGTGCCGAAATCGCGCCGCTGCTGGCGATCGAGCCGAACCCGATCATTGGGTTCGACGCCACTTACGGGCACCCTGCCGATCCAACGCGACACAACTGGGGCCGCTTCGGCGGAGAAAAAGGGCTGAACGCCCAAGTGATTCAGATATTTATCGACTCGGGCCACGAGGTACTCGCCGAAGCAGCCATTCTTGCCAACGCGCCCTGGCTCCGTGACCGGGCGGGTGTGGCAGCCACCGATTGGTTTTGGAGGACCACGTTCAAGGGCCGCGATTTTCGCGCTCCCCATCACATTCCCGAATGGGGAGTGCTCTTTAGTCCGGGTGAAATACGCGGACGCCAAGTCCGCCTACTCAATCGCCTGCACCGCGAATCGGTCGAGAATTATTCAAGCATTATCGCTGCCACACTGGCTGCGGGTTACGATGCCTGTTTGCCGGTCAACCAACTCGACAAAGCCCTAGCCGGAAAATCAGCAAAGCCCGCTAACTAGTCGTCCCTTCCGAACAGCATTCCTTTTTTTGCAGTAGGCCTTTTCGTATCGTATCCACAAGTTCCAAAACTATCGCACAAGAATCCTCTTTTTCTTCGGCGAAAAACTCCGTATGCTACGCACTAAAGTTGAGAAGAACCACCCGCGATAATACCGGATGGCCCCATAAATGTGGGTAAACCTAAGCCCTAGTGCTGCGTCACAGCTAAAAAATAGGGTTGAGGAAATTAGCCGTTTGGGCGCTAGCCCCAGGGTTCATGCCTTAGGCAAGATACTCTTTCCGCAGCTTGTAGAGCTCTTCGACGATCGGTTTTTCGTAATTGTCGGCACCGTAGAGGCCTCCGTGGGGGAAGGCGTGGGGCTGCATGTCCGCGAGTTGACCCCAGAGGATCACCTGCACCGAGTTCTTAGCGAGCAACATTGGCAGGCGTTCGCGTATCCAAGTGGCTTGCCATTGGGGCGTAATCAATTCCGGATGTTCGCCGCCCGCAACGGTGGCCGTTTTGGGGTCGGCCTTGGGGTCCATTTTTTGTTCGCTGGGCAACGTGAGAGTGAGCATCAGTGGCGCTTCAAGTCGGACGTTCCAGAGATCGATCAGTCGGCTGAAAGCGAGCGGATTGCGCAGGGCGGTGGCAAAGGGGTAGTAACCGATGTTCAGTTCAAGGTTAAAGCCGGCGATGCCCAAGTTGGCCCGTTCGAGCGCATCGGCAAAATCGATGGGCGAAAGCTCCGTATCGCTATGGCCGCGATACTCGGCCCACGGCTGATCGAAGCCGACGACGACGGGTGTTTGGGGATCGATTTCGCGGACGATGTTCACCGCACTAGCGACGATTTGTAATCGTTGTTCGTCCGTAAGTGAAAGCACTCCGCCCCGGTTAATGCGTGAGGCGACGTACCAGAGCTGGACTTTCCCCTTGTAACGATTGGCCGCCTCACGGACGTGGGTGAGCATGAGCGACGCAAGCGTCTCGAAGTCGCCCTCCCATAGGTAGGCCCAGTCAGGAAGGCGGCGCTCATCGAACTCCAGCAAGGGACCGCCACAGATGCGCAAGCCGTTGGCTTGGGCCCACTCGATCGGGCCGTCGGGCTCCGACCAATCGCGTCTTCCTTCGCTCGGTTCGACAGCGCCCCAGCCGCAAGGGGCGGCAACAAGATTGAACGTCTGGGCGATTCGTTTGGACATCGCGCCGGTGGGGGCTTTACCGCCCATTCGTATGCCGAGCATCGTGGTAAGTTTTTGCGAGTTGGTCTGCCGAAGCGAGAGCGCTTGTTGGGCATAAACATTGGCAAGGCGATGAGCGGCCCCGGCTGCGGTTGCGATGGCGGAACGGGCAAACTGGGCGGCTACGGCCACATCGTTCTGTCGACTGGCAGCAAGTGAGAAGGATTTGGTTGCCTCAGCGACGGTCCCTTTCAGATCGTCCGGGGCGACCAGCCCGAGTAGTTCCCAAACCGCGAGTTGGTCGCGGAGCCGAAAGACGAGCCCGCGTGCGAGCTCGACCTCAAGCAAGTAGGGTCGGTCGCGCTCCATGAGCGTCGAGGTGGCAAGTAGCCAATCCCCTTCGTCAGGGATGGGCCAGGGAATGGAGAAACAGCCCGAGCCGTTTTCGGGGCGTTCGACCACCAGATGGTCGCCACTTAGTAAGGTTTGCCCGTAGTAGGGCGTTTCGTCGGGCCCAGCAATAAACGAGCGGGCAATCCGTTCTTCGCTGAGCAGCGACTGCTCATCGACAACGAACCGCATCAGGCCCATACGAATGACTCAAGCGGTGTTAGGAGGAACGAATCGTCGGGAAAATGGACAATAGGCAGGGAGGCCCCACTTTTCCTAAGTGGAAAGCTAGTCATACTTTAGTTCCTACGGTGACAATCGACAACCGCTTTGCCCTTATCTCGGCCAAGAGAATCGACTTGGCCAGGAGGGCCAAGCACAGGAGCAGGGGAAAGACCAACGATGCCGAAGGCTGCACTACTTGAATCTGCAATTCCGGGCCTGGAGGCTCGTCGAGGGAAAGTGCGGGATATCTATGACCTGGGCGACCAAGTCCTGCTCGTGGCGACGGACCGTCTGAGTGCCTTTGATTGGGTTTTGCC
This sequence comes from Planctomycetota bacterium, assembly GCA_024278035.1. The sequence continues at coordinate 11,175 of JAJRUA010000045.1, forward strand.
GACGGGCATTCCTGACAAAGGGCGGGTGCTCACGCAGATCAGCCGGTTTTGGTTCGGTCTGCTAGCGGAGCGATTCGGGGTGGCTCATCACCTCGTAACGTGCGATGTCGAAAAAATGCCGCTGCCCGAAGGGACCGATCTTGAGTCGCTTGCCGGGCGGACGATGCTCTGTCGAAAGAGCCGCGTCGTGCCGTTTGAGTGTGTGGCACGCGGCTATCTCTCGGGCTCCGGGTGGAAAGAGTACGAGGCCAGCGGCCAGGTGTGTGGCGTGGCATTACCGGAGGGACTACGAGAGAGCGAGCGTTTGGCCGAGCCGATTTTCACACCAGCGACAAAAGCTGAACAGGGCGACCATGATGAAAATGTTCCGTTCGACCGAATGGAGGCCGATCTTGGTGAGGAACTAGCGTCGCGTCTCCGCTTGCAGTCCTTGGCCATCTATGCGGCCGGGTCCGAATACGCTGCCGAGCGCGGTGTGTTGGTGGCCGACACGAAATTCGAGTTCGGTTTAGCGTCTGGCAAGGAGGGCGAGGAACTGTTGCTGATTGACGAAGTGCTGACGCCCGACAGCAGCCGATTTTGGCCCGCCGATCGTTACGCACCGGGCGGTTCGCAACCTTCGTTCGACAAGCAATTCGTACGCGATTGGCTATTGGCAAGCGATTGGGATCGTAAGAGTACGCCCCCCGCTCTGCCGAAAGAGGTCGTTGAGCAGACCCGTACGAAGTACATTGAGGCGTACAAAAAGCTAACAGGAGAGGCGCTTGGGTGGTAAGGAATGACCGCCCGTGGAATCATTCTTCTTTCTTTTTTTTACTCGCTCTCTTCTTAGAGAGTTTCTCTTTTTCGAGGCTCACCTCTCCCTCAAAATCTCGCCAAGTCATTGCCCGACGAAGTGGTTCGACACGAAGGACGACCTCGCCATCTTGAAAGACTCGCACGGTACCGCTCGAGGAACTGATCGCCACGGCAATGGCATCCGTTGCCCGACTGATTTGGGCTGCGGCCCAATGACGGGCCCCTAAGCCTTTGCTAAGCGAGATATCACCCGAAGGAGGGGCCGAGAGGTGCTGTGCCGAAGCGACCACCGTTCCTTTGGCCGAGATGATAAATGCTCCGTCCATTTGAGCAATCTCTTTGACACCTTCGCGTACTTTGGCATCGGTGAGGCTTCGGTCAGCCGCCGTGTACCCTTTGACCGGATCGAAACCCATGGGCTTGCAGTACGCAAGCGTCTTGCGATGATCGCCAACGACCATGAGGGCTCCAACCGGTTTTCCTTCGCGCCCTTCTCGGCCGATCTCGACAGCAAGATCGACGACTAGCTTCAGTATATCGACGGGCGTTTTTGACGAAATTTTTCGTAAGTCACGTACCGTTAGGCGACCCAGATGTTCTTCGAGACGAATCAAACTGAGCGAATCGATAACTCCTGGATCAAAACTGCTGTAGATAGTGACGACGGTTGCGTTGTCCTTGAGATGCTCATCGGCAACCGTTTCGAGCAGTGCTTGGGTAAGTCGTTCGTAGACGGGAGCGCCGGCCATGCCGAGAACGATCGTATCGAACTTGACGCCTGAGTCGTCCTCATGAACGCCGGCAAGGTGGTCTTCCGTATCGGCAGCGACGAGCAGTGTGTGTTTGCCGACGGCTTCCTGGAGCTTAGCCCAATCGAGCGGCCGCTCGGCAAGCACCAAAATGGCATCCGCTTCATACAGGTCCGCCAGGCTGACAGCACGCTCGCAGAAGGCCTCTAGCTGAGGCGTGAACTTACGAGGCGGGGTGCCTGTGCGCGGTGTACGCGGTGCGGGGGGACGGGATGACGCCATAGAGTGCTTCTTATCAAGACGCTTGAGAGGGGAGCGTTGGGAGTCGGGGCGGCTACGAGGTGACATGGGGGGGAGGCATGGGCGGGAAGCGCAAACTAGCTAAGCAGGGGATGCCCTGCAATCTAATGGACCCTCCCAAGGGGATCAATGCGAATGGCGACAAGAAATTGCAGGGGATAGCCGTTGGCGCGAGCCGGCGATTCTTGTGCCTCAACCGCAGGCTTGCGCCAGCGGCTATTGTTTTGGCAAGACAATAAGGAGACCGAAATCCTACTTTTAGCGGCTATGGTGGCCCGTGGACCGCTTGGCATGGCTGCTACCGAACAGGCCGAAGAAGCCGGATTGGGGGGCACTGTTCCGCATCACGCCACGATAAATCGCGTAGCCACGGTATTGATTCGCCTTGGGGTCAATCGCCAAGCCTCGGTTTTTGGCTTCGTCGTGTGGCTGGAAGACCCGTTTGTCGTAGAGAACCAGGGCGTGGAGGGCATGCCCCAGTGACCCGATGTGCCACTCTTGGTTGGCGTTCGTGGCTAGCAAATTCGTAAGGTAATTGACGGCCCGAACGGTCCGCGAAGAGCGGAGTTGCTCATCAGGCAAGGAGTAAACAAGCCATTCGAGCAAATGGCCCGTCGTGCGGATTCGGCGTTCGATATCCTCCTCCTCCCCGCGTCCCCGAAACCACTCGGTGCTAAGGCTCCCATCGCGATTCTGTAACTTGAAGGCGAGCGTTTGGTATTGGCTGACGAAACGGGCCGCTTTGCGGTACTCGCCATCAAGCGGTTCGCCGCGTGCTTCACGGCGACGGTAAGCAAGACTGAGGCCTGAGAGTCGGTGCGTACCACCACATGCCGCTCCGCGGATGGGCTGCGCTCGCTCTTCTTTGATGAGGCGAGGAATGTCCCAGGTTTCCCCCTTGTCATTGATCCACTGGGAATCAGAGGCAAGGTAATGCCCCAGACCGATGAGCTTGAAAGTTAGCTCCGTCTTCGTATAGCAGGTTCGCTGTTCCCCTCGCACGAGATCGTGGATGGTTAGTTTTTCGTCGCCGACACGAATGGGATAATCGGGGCTCACATTGCACTGGGCAAGCATTGCCATCAGTTGCCCCAAATGTCCCTGAAGGCCAACCCCAATAGGGATTTCAATAAAACCTTCCTCGTTCATTCGCATCAACTGTTGGCGTTTGCTGGGGCGATTGAAGCAGAGGTGGCCAACGGCGGTCATCGGGCGGCCTTTGGGGCCTCCGTCCAGAATGCGGCTATGCAATTCGTAGGCAAGCATGCCGTGCATAATTTCCCACGGATTGTTTTGCTGCGAATTAAGCGGCTTGCGGTAATAGAAGGAAAGTACCGACCGCAATCGCGATCGCAAATAACTTTGGCTACGAGTAAGGGGAGCCGGCGGCTCTTTTGCGGATTTCTTGTTTGGCTTTGCCAGAACCAATGGCTTGGAAACCCGCGATTTAGAAGCCCGTGACTCAGAAACCCGCGGCTTTACGGCCGGTGACGCAACGGCCTTCGACGGTTTGCGCCGCGGCGGTAGTTTTTTAGCCGGTTTTACACGAACCACCTTCTCAGGGGCCTCGTCTTCGATCGGCGTGATAGGGGTGGCCTTTTGGGTATCGAACA
>JAJRUA010000464.1 GCA_024278035.1 Planctomycetota bacterium
AGCCGTCCTCTGCCTCACTTCAACCGACCTGCGCCGCAAGCTGGACGAAGCCATCCGTCTTCGTACGGTCGCTGCTTTTCGTCAGCGCGTTCGGTCACTTCGATTGCTCGTAATCGAGGACCTCCACCGAACAGCAGCCGCGCCCCACTTTCTTGAAGAACTGACTGCAACCCTTGATGATTTGCGTGAGAGTGGCGGATTGGTTTTCATAACCTCTGCCAAACCGTTTAGCGAAATTCGTGCTTTGGGCCCTTCGCTTATCAGTCGTTTTGTGGCTGGTTTGGCCGTAGAAATTGCTCCCTTATCGCTTGAATCACGGGCCGAATTGCTTCATCAGGCTCTTGTTGCCACAGGTGGCCGAGTGGATCTGGCTGCGGCAACCGAGGTCTCGGCAACCCTCACCGGTGATGCCCGTCGTGTGCTGGGAGCCGCCGCCGCTCTGTCCGACCGTTTTGGACGCCGCCCCATTGGCCACGACCAAGCCCAGCAGTTCCTCGCTGAGCAAGTGAAGGGGACTTCCCCCCCCCTGCGTGAGATCGCCACGGCAGCGGGCCGTTATTACAAACTGCCACTGCGCGAGCTTCGTAGCAGTTCGCGCAAACAGCACGTCGTGTTGGCTCGATCGGTTGCGATTTATTTGGCCCGCCAAATCACTCCGCTCAGCTACGAAGAAATCGGTCAATTCTTCGGTGGTCGCGACCACACGACTATCATGCACAACAATCAAAAAATTGAAGTCCAACTCCAATCCAGCCGTGCTCTTCGTTTGGCCCTCGAAGAAATACGAACGGTCCTTGGTGCCTCATAAGGCGAATTTCACCTTCACTGAAAAACCTGTTGATAACTTGCTGCCCTGCTTGTCACTATTCCACCACCTCACGACTTGAGCCTCCTAACCTGCCAAACGAATCAACAACAATCGTCCTACTTCCGACAGAAAACCGACCTGTTGCCAACTTGTTTCCCCCATATAGATTTGCTTTGTAACCTCTTTGTCAAATACGACTTACGATTTTTTTTACACTCCAATCGACACCTTATATCGATCTATAAATACTACTACTGAATTTTATTTCTTTATCTCTTATTGAGAATCTATTCTTCGCCTTACGCATTCACATTGGCGGAGGGTATTTGTTATTCCTTCTGAACCGAAAAACTTGCTATGAAAATCACCTGCAATCGCGAAAAACTCTTGCAGGCGTTCCAGGCGGTGGCCGCGGTGGCTCCTACGAGGAGTCCTAAGCCCATCCTTCAGAACGTGAAGCTAGAGGTTAGCGAGCCCTCAAGTCCGCCAGCCGACGGGGAATCGGCCGGTGCGCCCGCGACGCTCATCGCTACCGATCTGGAAGTAGGCATTCGCCATACGGTTGAAGGGGTCGAAGTCGAAGTACCAGGAGCGGTGGTGCTTCCGGTCAGCCGCTTTGGTTCTATTTTGCGAGAAAGTTCGGACGCGACTTTTCGTATTGAAACCGACGGCCAAAAAACGATCATTCGAGGCGAACGGAGTACGTTCAACCTTCCTTCGGAGAGCCCAAGTGAGTTTCCTCCGGTCGCATCGTTCGACGAGTCGGCCTACTACCAAATGCCCGCTCGGCTGCTGAAAGAAATGATCCGGCGAACCATCTTTGCCACCGACAATGAGAGCAGCCGTTATGCCCTTGGTGGGGTGAAGATGGAACTGGACGAAGGGAATCTCATTGCGATCGGCACCGACGGTCGTCGATTAGCCAAGATGCAAGGGCCAATCGAGTCGGTTGGTGATCCTGCACCACTGGGCGATGCCACGATCATCCCTAGCCGATCACTGCAACTGATGGATCGAACGCTTGCGGACGATGCCCAAGTTCATATCGCTGTTCGCCAAAGCGAGGTTCTCGTTTCTACGGGGACAGCAATCATTAGCACACGACTGTTGGAAGGACGTTTTCCGCGTTGGCGTGACGTTTTTCCTCAGCGTAATGATTCGTCAGAGATTGAACTAACGGTGGGTCCCTTTTTCTCGGCAGTTCGTCAAGCAGCGATTGTCACGTCCGATGAAAGCCGGGGTATCGATTTCACATTTGGTGGGGGTTCACTCTTGTTAGCGGGTCAAGCAGCCGAAGTAGGTGAATCACGAGTCGAAATGCCTATCGCTTACGGTGGCGACCCGATTACCATCAAGCTCGATCCTCGGTACTTGGTTGATTTTCTAAAAACACTTGACGCCGAGAAATCATTTACGTTCGACCTCGTTGATAGCGATGCGGCCGCCGTGGCGAAGGTGGACGACGGTTATGGTTACGTCCTCATGCCATTGGCCCAAGATAGTTGATGGAACCCATGACATTTTCTCCGGACATTACGGATAAGTTGGCTGATTTTAGCCAACGCGCAGAAAAACAGCGCCGTCGGTTCTACGCGCGCAAACCAAAGCCGATGCAGTCGGTGATGACCAACCTAATGGCGAAACGTGGCTACGCGGCTACGGAGGCGGTTAATCAACTAAGCGCTGCTTGGAACGAGGCGGCTGGAGAAGTGTTCAGTAAGTTTTCTCGGCCCCTAGGGCTGCGGAGAGGTGTGCTTCAGGTGTTGGTTGCTAATAGCACGATGATGCAAGAAATCAATTTTCATCGAACCCAACTTTTAGCCGATCTACAAAAAGCAATACAGAAAGAAGGAACCTCTAGCGCCCGCATCACAGGGCTCAAGTTAAAAATTGGTCGCATCAAGAGATAAACATCCATTTCTAGTTACCGTTGTTCGATAGAATAGCGCCTTACAAAAAAACAGTGACATGGTAGAAGCCAACCAAGAATACAATCAAGAAGACCTCGAGCACCTTTCCGACTTGGAGCACGTGCGAGAACGGCCCAGTATGTATATTGGCGATACCACGGCCCGTGGCTTGCATCACTTGGTGTACGAAGTCGTGGATAACTCGATCGACGAAGCGATGGCGGGCCACGCGACCGAGGTTTCGGTCACCATCAACCCGGATGACTCGATCACGGTCGAAGACGATGGCCGTGGGATTCCGGTGGAGAAACACGCTCAACTTTCAGAACAAATGGACCGGGATGTCAGCACCCTTGAAGGCGTGATGACGGTCCTCAAGTTCGGCGGTAAGTTCACCAAGGGAGCTTATCAAACCTCGGGTGGTTTGCACGGTGTGGGTGTGACCGTCGTCAATTTCCTTTCCGAATGGGCCGAGGCCGAGGTCTGCCGTGATGGGTCGATCCATCACCAAGAATATGAGCGGGGCGTTCCCAAGGGACCCGTCCGCCGTGCCGGTTCGAGCGACAAGATTGGCACCAAGACGACCTTCAAACCCGATCCTCAGATTTTTCAGGTCACCAAGTACAGCTACGCAACACTGCTCAAGCGGTTGCAAGAACTAGCGTTTCTCAATCGTGGGGTGAAGATCACGATCTCCGATGCCCGCACCGGTGAGAGCGAATCGTTCAAGTACGAAGATGGTATTCGTGAGTTTGTCAAACACCTGAACCGAGCGAGTGACGTGGTTCATCAAGAGGTGCTTTATGCACAAGGAGAACAAGAGGGTGTGTCGATCGAAATTGCCGTGCAATATTCTGGTGAGTACACCGAGAATGTTCATACCTATGTGAACAACATTAGCACAACCGAGGGAGGAACCCACCTTAGTGGATTTCGATCCGCTCTTACCCGTACGATTAACAACTACGCCAAAAAAGAAAACCTCTACAAAGAACTCGTTCCAACGGGCGAAGACGTCCGCGAAGGGCTCACGGCCGTCATCTCTTGCCGTGTTCCGCACCCACAATTTGAAGGGCAAACGAAGACCAAGCTCGGTAACAGCGAGGTCGAAGGGATCGTCAACACCCTTTTCGGTGAGTACCTACAACGGTATCTCGAAGAAAACCCCAAGACGGCCAAAGGGATTGTCCGTAAGGGGCTCTTGGCTGCCGAAGCACGTGAGTCGGCCCGCAAGGCGCGTCAGCTTATTCGTGAACGCAAGGGAGTTTTAGGGGGCGGAAGCCTACCGGGTAAGTTGCGAGACTGTTCGAGTCGTGAAGTCGATAAGTGCGAACTCTACTTGGTGGAAGGCGACTCGGCTGGCGGACCCGCTGAAGGAGGTCGCCGTCGTGAGTTCCAAGCGATTCTTCCACTCCGGGGAAAAATCATCAATGCTTACAAAAGCCGCGACGACAAAGTCTTAGCCAACGAAGAGGTCCGCAGCATGATTACCGCCATCGGTGCGGGTTTTGGTGCGGAGATGGATGTCGATAAACGACGTTACGGACGAGTGGTGATTATGACCGATGCCGATGTCGACGGTTCGCACATCCGCACGCTCCTGCTGACGTTCTTCTATCGCCAAATGTACGATCTCGTAGCGAAAGGACACGTTTATGTCGCCCAGCCTCCGCTGTTCCGTGTACGCAAGGGAAAGCAACCGGCTCGCTACGTGCAGACAGAAGATGAGATGCGAACCCAACTTTTAGAGCTAGGTCTTGGCGAAAGCACCTTCCATGATGACGAGAACGGCATCGTCATGGAAGGCGAAGGGATGTCCAAACTCGTTCGCACACTGGCCGCGATGGAAGAATCGCTGGTCCAACTCGAGCGACGTGGTGTGGCTCTAAAAATCCATGCCGAGCGGCTGGACCCAGAGAATGGCAAGCTGCCCGTCTTTCATGTCTTCATGGGAACAAAGGAGCATTGGTTTACCACGCGGGCTGAGCTCGATGCGTTCATCGAAGAACAAGAAAAAGCGTGTGGTGGTGAACTGATTGTCGAAGCGACCTCAGCCGCCGCTCTTTCGCATGAGGACCCGGAGAGCGAACAGTCGGAGTCCAATGGAGCGGTTGTCCAGCGACTGCGCGTCGTTGAATTGCACGAGGTGCGGACGATCAACACCCTGCTCAAAGACCTTTCGGAAATGGGTTTTGAGATCGACTCGCTCATACCCCAAGAGCGAACGGGCGAAGAAACCTCACGTTATCAAATTCGCCGCGGCGAAAACGAAACGGGGCTCAATGATCTTCGCGGTTTGCCTGCCGCCATTCGTGCCGCCGGTGAGCGGGGCCTTCAGATCATCCGCTTCAAGGGCTTGGGTGAAATGAACGCGGAGGAACTTCGCGATACGACGCTCGACCCCGCCGCTCGAACCTTGATGCGAGTAACGATGGAAGATGCGGGGGCGGCGGACGATTTGTTCCGCATTCTCATGGGGGACCAAGTCGAGCCTCGTCGTGAGTTCATCCAAAAACACGCCCTCGATGTGAAAAATCTGGACGTCTGATTCGTTGAGCCGGTGGTTGTTTTTTGTGAACATGGTAGCCCGAAGTGGGGTGATACGGACGCATTGGTCCGTCCAGTCCTAAGAATTGACCAGGAAAACGACCTGAAAAAGGCCCAGGAACAAGCTATTTCGCCCCATTCCCCACCGCATGGCATAGACTTTGCGACACGAGGGTCGGGAGCCCCACGCGCTCCGCCTCAATTTCGGGCCTCTCGTTCTCTTTTGGGTTCTCGTCATGATTCCTAGCCACCTTTACCGCCTACCCTATCGAGCTTTGCAAAAACTTGTGCTCCTTGAAGGGACTCGCACAATGGTTGCGCCCATCGATCGCTTGGCGACAAAGGAAAAGCCTGGGATGACCCGGCTTGATCCCAAGAGCCTTGCCCAGCACATGGCTCAAGGAGAAGCACCTTACTGCGAGTCGCTAGTCGGGCGGATGAACGAGCCGAAGCTCCATTGTTTTGGCGCAGTAGCTGACAAGTCGCTTGTAGCCTTTGCGTGGATCTACGAAGGCTCGGCAGATTCTGAAATGAACTATGGCTATCACCGCGATACGGCAACGCCAATCGAGCTAGCGCCGAACACTGCTTTTGTTTTCAACATTTACACGGCTCCCGATTCTCGCGGACAAGGTTGGATGGGAGCCCTTCTCAGCCATGCTGCCCGAGTGCTTGAGGCAGAGCAGGGCATCGAATCGTTTGTCACCACAACGGAAGTCATCAACCGCGCCGCCAAAGCCAGCCTTACCAAGATAGGTTTTGAAGAGCGTGGCATCTACTGGCGCTACGGCCTCGGCAACAAGATCGGGGGACGCTACCCGAAACCAACAGTGCCGATTCTCGCGTTTGGATAGACTTTGTTTTGAACCCTCTGCGACTCCGTGTCTCTGTGCGAGTCCGATTTCTAGCCCCATAGTTTCCGCAGTCGCTCGGCAGCGGTGACGATTTGCTTGGCTCCGCCGAAGGCGCTGAGGCGGACGAAGCCTTCGCCTGCGGGGCCAAAGCCACTGCCAGGAGTACAGACGACGTGGGCCCCCGCGAGAATCTCGGAGAACGAATCCCACGATGTTTTGCCCGGCATTCGGAGCCAGAGATAGGGGGCATTCTTGCCCCCGTAGTGTTCGATGCCCGCTTGGTCAGCGACCAGGGCAAGCGTCTGGACGTTTCGCATGTAGTGGGTGACTAAGCCTGCCGTTTCGCGCTGGCCCTCTTCGGTGAACGCCGCCAGGGCACCCCGTTGAACGAGGTTCGACGCGCCGTTGAACATCGTTGAAACCAACCGACTCCAATCCGCATGGACCGACGAGCCATCGTCGAACTTTAGTTCCTGTGGCACGATCGTCCAGCCAAGTCGTACGCCCGTAAAACCGACCGACTTCGAGAGACTGGTCGTTTCGATCGCCACTTCGCGAGCGCCCGGGATATCAAAAATTGTTCGAGGGATTGATTCGTCTTGGATAAACGCAGCGTAGGCGGAATCGTAGATGAGGATCGACCGGTTCGCTTTGGCAAAGGCGACCAGTTCGGTCAATTGTTCACGGGTGGCAGCCGCACCGGTCGGATTATTAGGCGAACAGAAGAAGATGACATCGGTCCGTGGTGCGGCGGACAGGTCGGGGAAGAAATCATTCTCCGGCGTACAGGGCAAGTAGGCGACTTCGCGGAACTGGCTGGTTGCGTCGTCCATTTCGCCGGTCAGGCCGGCGATAACGCCTGAATCAACGTAGGCCGGGTAGGAAGGATCCTGCACGGCAAAGGTTGCTTCGGAGCCGAGCAGCACGAGCAACCGACCGATATCGCACTTCGATCCGTCGCTAATAATAACGTCGTCCGCGCCCACCGCTCCGCCATAGGCGACACGGGCAATCGCTTCGCGCAGTGCGGGGTCGCCCAGGGCCTCACCGTAGCCAGAGTACCCTTCGGGCGTGCCAAGCGACTGGGCGGCGTCGGCCAAAGCGGCAGCAATGGTTGGCGTGAGTGGCTCGGTCGTATCCCCGATGCCAAGGCTAATAAGTTGGGCATCCGGATTCGCCTTTAGGAACTCCGATTTTCGGCGGTTGATTTCAGGGAAGAGGTAACCGGCACGGAGCTTGGCGAGATGGGGATTACGGAGAGCCATTTTTGTGTGGTTGGAAGTTGGTAGACGCTAGTTGCTAGTTAAAAGTTGTAAGTTACGATTTGCCGGCGAGCCGCGAGCGTCAGCGACCGGAGCTACCCTGATTTGATGAAATACTTGAAGCCTAAGCAGACGCTGTAAAAACCTCCGGTCGCTGACACTCGCGGCTCGCCTTACAAAATACAGGTCCCATCGAAAGCGAACTCGGCAGGGCCAGTCATGAAGACACGGCCTTTTTCGGAGTCGCTTTTCTTGAGGCTGCCTTTCACAGGAGTGCCGTCGTCAGGCCATTCGATTCGTAGGTCGCCGCCGCGAAGGTGGACGATCACGTCGCGGCCCGTTCGGCCTGTTAGCACACCTGCCACCGCCGTGGCACAGGCGCCGGTGCCACAAGCGTGTGTTTCGCCACTGCCTCGTTCCCAGACTCGCATCGTGATTTCCGTCTCGTTATCCACTCGGGCAAACTCGACGTTGACTCGATCCGGGAACAGGGCACTCGTTTCGATCTTCGGGCCAAGGCCAAGGACCAGTGCGTCTGTCAGCTCGTCAACAAAGAAGACGACATGCGAGTTGCCCATCGAAACGCCCGTGCAACGAAGCGATGGATCGGCGGCAATCTCAGGGGCAATCGTTGCGAAATTCAGATCAATGGCACGCTCCCCCTCGACCAGCATCGGCACGTCCGCCGGAGCTAGTCGTGGTGGGCCCATATCGACACGGGCCAATGTGACGACACCTTTTTCCATATGGCAGTGGACCGTCTTGTCGCCATCACGCGTTTCGATAACCAGTGGGTTTTTATTGGTGAGCCCCCGGTCGAGGGCGTACTTGGCAACGCACCGCAGGGCATTGCCGCACATACGACCTTCGGAGCCGTCGGCATTGTGCATTTGCATCCGCAGGTCGGCGGTCGCGTTCTGAGGCTGGGCGATGAAGACAACGCCGTCGCCTCCCACGCCTCGTCGTCGGTCGCTAAGACGGCGAATCTCATCGGCAGAAAGGTCGGGCCCGTTTTGTGTTGCGTCGATGTAAATGTAATCGTTCGCCGCACCGTGCATTTTGGTGAAACGTATTTCTCGACTCACGGCGTGGTCCCTTCAGCAACAATTTTTTCGTGTAACCCGATTGATTCTAGCACCTGGGCCAATCGCTGGCGATTCGGCAGCGTTAGTTCACCAAGCGGCAAGCGACAACCGCCAGCAGCCATACCTCGCAGTTGCATAGCTGCCTTGAGGGGGATCGGATTCGTCTCACAGAAGAGGACACGAAAGAGGGGCAAAAGTTCGTGGAACAGGCCACGGGCGGTTGCTAAATCTCCCGAGAGGCCTGCCCTGACGAGCGTAACGATCCGCTCGGGGGCCAAGTTCGAGGCAACCGATACGAGTCCCTTGCCACCCAAAGCTAAGACCGGAAGCGACATCGCATCGTCCCCACTTAGGACAATGAAATCATCGCTCTGAAGTTGCTGCACGACATCGGCCACTTGTGAAATATCTCCCGAGGCCTCTTTAACACCGACGACCGAAGGGATGGCAGCCAATTGGTGGAGCGTTGGCGTTTCAATGTTGACCCCCGTTCGGCTTGCGATATTGTAAACCAATAGGGGCACGCCGGTGGCCGCAGCGATCGCCTCGAAGTGGGCAACAATGCCCGACTGCATGGGCTTGCTGTAGTAAGGCGCGACAACCAGTGCCAAGTCAGCCCCCAGGTCTTCAGCCCGCTTTGTGCTATCGACCGTTGTCCGGGTGCAATTGGTTCCTGTCCCGACAATGACCGGCACACGGCCCCCGACCGCATCAACGGTTGCCCGAATGATTTGGTCTTGTTCTTTGCGGGAGAGAGTGGGCGTTTCGCCCGTCGTGCCGAGCGGCAGGACGCTAACGACACCTGCCTCGATTTGCAGCTCAATGTTGGTACGCAGCCCATCGAAATCCACTTCATCGCGCGAAGTGAAGGGAGTGATGAGGGCCGTATGGACGCCGGCAAGGTTCATAGCAGAGAGGGGGAAGGCTAAAGGTTTTCGAGAACCACGGATTGCACCGATAAAGAAACCGAACCGTCCTCTATCTAAGAGGATTGATTTCCTTGCGGTTCATTATTTACAAGTTAAAAAAGGTCGTCCAAATAATCGTCGATGGTTTTAATGCCCTGCTTGTCAGCAAGCCATTCGGCAACGCGAACAGCACCGATCGCAAAACCTTCACGGTTGCGGGCGGTGTGTTTCACGCTAATCGTGTCAGCGGGTGAATCGAACAGGGCTTCATGTGTCCCCGGAATCGAACCGCTGCGCAGGCTTGCCAGATGGAGTTCTTCTGGCGCGGGTGGACGGTCGAGCCGATCGGTGACGAGCCGGGTCTTGCGGCTGGAGGGTTCCATCAATGCCTCGGCAAGCGACAGGGCCGTGCCTGAGGGGCTATCTTTCTTTTCTCGATGGTGATGCTCAATAGCCGCCACGTCGTACTCCTTGAACTTGTCGAACAATTCACTCGCCCGGCGAGCGATTCGTAGGAAGAGTTGCACGCCAATCGAAAAATTGGTTGCGTAAAGGAAGCCAATTCCCGATTCACGGACCCTGTCCATCAGATCGGCATCACCCGAAGGCCAACCGGTGGAGCCAACAACGACGTTCGTCCGGTGCTTGCAAAGCGTACGTAAGTTCTCGGCAACCGCATCGGGAGCGGTAAAATCGATCGCAACGTCGATGGTCGAAAGATCAACTTCGCTGAGCGAGGCCCGGTCCGCGTCGGCGGCCGAGGGATCGACCGTCAGAACAGAGTGGCCACGTCCTTCAGCGAGCGGTTGAATCAGCCGGCCCATCTTCCCATAGCCGATGAGGCAGACGTTCATCGTATTTTGCCCGGGGAGGAAGGGAACACTGGGGAGGCGACTGAAACTGTGATTCTACTGCGCAATCGTGAGTATCAACAGCGGCAAACTGCGAAAAAGCAGAAGGGCAGAGCCGTGTCGTCCCCGACCACGGCAACCTGGGGAAACACGCCGTGGTCGGGGACGACACGGCTCTCCGTCTACTAAACAAGTAAAAAACGGACCCTCGTTGCCCCGCCGCTTGACGGAACGGCTTTCGAACGATTACGCTTCTGGCTCATTTTCTTAGGGTTTGCGTGCCATAAGAAAGGGGAATAACCACATGTGATGATGGGTTCGTTTCCCCCAATCCCCGCCTACGGCCCAACGTCCACAGCCATCACGCTTCCCTGAACTAGCATCACCTGAACGACCTCTCAGCAATAGAAGACCTGCACCGTTAGCCAGACTTGGCGATGCGATCAGGACGCTTGGATTCCCTCTATATTTTAGTATCCCCCTTAAAGACACTCCCGAAAAGGTAATCGCCGTCATGGCCAAGAAGAAGTCCGCTGCAAGCAAAATGGTTTTTTACTTTGGTAAGACTCGCACTGACGGTGATACGTCGATGAAGGAATTGCTGGGTGGCAAAGGGGTCAACCTTGCCGACATGACCGCGATTGGTCTGCCGGTGCCTGCTGGGTTCACGATCACTACCGATTGCTGTGACCAGTACTACAAGCAAAAGAAGAAACTTCCGAAGGGGTTGATGAAGGACGTTTCTGCGGCGATCAAAACGCTTGAAAAAGAGACCGGCAAGAAGTTTGGCGATAATAAAGACCCGCTGTTGGTTTCCGTACGAAGTGGTGCGGCGGTCTCCATGCCGGGCATGATGAATACGATCTTGAACCTTGGCATCAATGATGAGTCGGTCGTTGGCCTAGCGAATGCCACGGAGAACAAGCGATTTGCCTACGACGCTTATCGTCGGCTTATCAACATGTACGGCGATGTCGTCATGGAGGTTTCTCACGAGTACTTTGAAGAAGCGTTTGACAAAATCAAACAAAAATACGGTGTAAAGGACGATACGGATGTTCCGTCGGAAGGTCTGATCGAATTGGTCGGTGCTTATAAAAAAGTTTACAAAAAGCACACGGGCAAGCCGTTTCCGCAAAGCCCGATGGAGCAACTTGAGCTAGCGATTGAGGCGGTCTTCGGTAGCTGGAACTCCGACAAAGCGATCAGCTATCGTCGGATCGAAGGAATTGTTGGCCTCGTCGGCACGGCAGTCAACGTTCAGTCGATGGTTTATGGCAACATGGGCGATGACTCGGGAACGGGCGTTGCGTTTACTCGCAACCCTTCGACGGGTGAGAACAAGTTTTACGGCGAGTTCCTTATCAACGCCCAGGGCGAAGACGTAGTGGCCGGCATTCGGACGCCGCAGCCGGTGGACGACATGCCCAAGTGGAAGGCTCCCGGCAACAAAACGATCGGCAAGAAGATTCATGCCGAGCTGATGAAGATCAAAACAAAACTCGAAAAGCACTACAAGGATGTGCAAGACATCGAGTTCACGATTGAGAAGGGTAAGCTCTTCATGCTACAAACCCGTAGCGGCAAGCGGACGGGTGCCGCGGCAGTGCGGATCGCTGTTGAAATGGTGAAGGAGAAGCTGATTACGGAGAAGACGGCCCTCTTGCGTATCCCGGCAAGCGACCTGACGCAACTTCTGTTGCCATCGTTTGACCCAGCAGAAAAGAAGAAGGCGAAGCCGCTTACCGTGGGTCTTCCTGCTTCGCCAGGCGCCGCGTTTGGCAAGTTGGCGTTCTCTGCCGAGGAGGCTGTCGATCGCACGCACAATGGCGAACATGTCCTCTTAGTCCGTAAAGAGACAAGTCCCGAAGACGTTGAGGGCATGCACTGTGCCGCTGGTATTCTTACCAGCACAGGTGGCATGACCAGCCACGCAGCCGTTGTTGCTCGAGGTTGGGGCAAGTGCTGTGTTGCCGGTGCGGGAGCGATCGTCATCGACGAGAAAGCAAAGAAAATCAAAGTCGGCGGAAAAACCTACGGAAAGAACGACGTACTATCGATCGACGGATCGACGGGCGAAGTCTTCAAGGGTGAAATGCCAACGGTCGAGCCGAAGCTCGGCGGCCACTTTGCGACCGTCATGAAGTGGGCCGACAAGCACCGCAAACTCGGCATTCGGACCAACGCCGATTCGCCCGTTGATGCCAAACGGGCTCGTGACTTTGGTGCCGAGGGAATTGGCCTTTGCCGTACGGAGCACATGTTCTTCGAGGGCGATCGCATTCTGGCCATGCGTGAGATGATCTTGGCCGACGACAAGCCAAGCCGTGAGGCAGCACTCAAGAAACTCTTACCGTACCAACGGAAGGACTTCGAGGGCATCTTCAAGGCGATGAAGGGCTTGCCCGTGACGGTTCGCCTGCTCGACCCGCCGCTGCACGAGTTCTTGCCCCATGAGAAATCGGCCATCAAAGAACTGAGCGACGCGACGGGCGTTCCTGCAAAGGAGATCGCCACCCGCGTTTCGCAACTCCATGAGGCCAACCCGATGCTCGGCCACCGTGGTTGCCGACTGTCGATCACTTACCCAGAGATTCTCGTCATGCAGGTGACCGCCATCACGGAGGCGACCATCAATAGCATGAAGAAAAAGATCGATGCCCGACCGGAAATCATGATTCCGCTGATCGGCACGGTCCAAGAGCTATCGATTCTGCGTAAGCTGACCGAGGAGACGATCGCCGAGGTGAAGGCGAAGAAAAAGTACAGCGGCAAGCTCAATATCTTGATCGGCACCATGATCGAGATTCCCCGCGCCGCGCTCACCGCTGACGAAGTTGCCCCCGAGGCCGACTTCTTCAGCTTCGGCACGAACGACCTAACGCAAATGGCGTTCGGCTACAGCCGTGACGACGTGAACGGCTTTTTGCCGGATTACCTCAGCCAAGAAATCTTGGAGAAAGACCCGTTCCAATCGATCGACGTGGACGGCGTTGGCCAATTGGTCGCGATGGCGGTCGAGAAAGGCCGATCGGTCAACAAGAAGATCAAGCTCGGCGTTTGTGGCGAACATGGTGGCGACCCGTCGTCAATCCGCTTCTTCCACAAAGTGGGACTCAACTACGTCAGTTGTAGTCCCTTCCGGGTGCCCATTGCCCGTTTGGCAGCAGCTCAAGCGGCGTTGTCGAAAGACTGATTTTTTATTGACCAGCAAACGATAAAGCCCGCTGCCCGCTGCTCCTTCAAAGGAGCAGGGCAGCGGGCCTTTTTCACGTAATCCGTCTGAGGAACTCCTGCTGCGTAAGCTACCTAACGATAGAAGCGAACTTTCCCAGTCGAGGCCGCTTATAGCTGTAGTCCTCCGTGGGCTTACGCCGACCGGCTCGCCTTTCAATTTTCAACGAGTACCCTCTCATGCAATGCCTTCTACTTAGAGCCTATTCCAGAACCCTTCAGAAGGCATCCGGCGGTCGAGAAAGACCGAAGCACCAGATGGTTGGGGGGCGTGCAGTAAAGACCTTGTCTCCTTTGCTTTTTTTGCTGGTGACAAGTTCGTTGGCTCAGGCAGCCGAGCCGAATCCAACGGCCTTGCTGAAAGGATCGGCGGCGGCGCTCGAAAGTGCCGAGTCGGCGTCGCTTGATGTCATTGTGACCCTGCAGATAACCCAGGGGGAGCAGGCAGAGCAAACGAAGTCGGGCTACCACTTCGCACGACTTGGCAAGGCTAAGTTTTCCTTTGAGCCCGTGGCGGTCGGAGAGGCCCCGATCGGTGAGGGGATCGCGGTTCGTAGTGATGGAGAGTTGATTCTGACCCATCCGTTATCGCACCGTCGATATTCGCTTGAAGAGTCGAACGCTGGTTTCATTGATTTTATCCAGTCCCCCTTTGCCCAGGGCATTGGCAACCCTCTCGGCGGACTCGGCCTGAGCCTCCTTAGCACCACGATGGCTGACCAACTCGCCAGCTGTGTGACATCGGCCGAGTACCTTGGCAAAGAGACGCTACCTTCCGAGGGAGATGCCGAAGAAGCCACTCTGCTGCACCATTGTCGCTATCAGGTAGGGGGCCAATTCTGGTTCGACGCTTGGTTCACTGTCGAAGAGGAGGCGCGTCTCCAGCGGCTTGAAGCCGATCTGAGTGAGATTATGACCGCAGGCCCCAATCAAGAGCCACGAAAAGATTTTCAGTACATCGTTACGTTCGACTTCAACAATTGGAATCTGGATGCCAAGCTCTCGGCCGATGATTTCAAGTTGCGGGAACCGAAGGGGGCAGAACTCGTCGATTCGTTCTTCCAACGTCCAGAGAAGGAGCCTCACCCTCTGCTCGGAAAGGAAGCTCCCACGTTTGAGCTAACCGACCTCCAGGGTGACCCTGTTAACCTTGCTGACCATCTTGGCAAGGAGGTGATTTTGCTGGATTTTTGGGCGACCTGGTGTCCTCCCTGCGTTGCGGCGTTGCCGATTCTGAGTGAGGCGGCGGAGTCCCTGGCTGACCAAGGGGTTGTTTTCTTTGCCGTGAATCAAGGGGAGGAAGCGGAGCAAATCCAGGCGTTTCTGGACAAAAAAGAGCTGGACGTGCCCGTGGTTCTCGACCAACAGGGTGCCACCGCTTCGTCGTACAGCGTTGAAGGCTTGCCCACGTCGGTCCTCATTGGAAAAGACGGCACGGTGCAAGTCGTTTACGTTGGTTTCGGGCCGAGCATGCAATCGGGCCTTGTAGCCAAGCTCGAATCGCTCCTTGCCGGGGAAGACCTAGCGACGGAGAAAATTAGCGACTGGCAGGACCATAAGGTCAAACGAAAAGAGAAGCTCGATCGACTCCGTGCCAAGCTGGCGGAATAATTTTGGCGGCCCGTCGGCGTCCCTCCTTCGGCGGGTCTTCGACGCCGGAGATTTTTGCAGCAGGAACCGGGGCGCGATTTTTCTAAAGTGAGTGCCATTAGGCTAACGCCCCAACGGCTAATTCCAAAATTAAGCTGTGACAAAGCACTAGCCGGCTTTCCGTAGGGGTATTACGCCGTCGTTGATGGAGCGGATCGTTCCACTTGGTGGCGAACGGCGTTCGCGGATGAAGCCTCGGGTTCCGCCACTTAGGAACTCGGCCAACTCGACTACGGGCCCCTCGGAGAATCTTTCTTCAAGAATCGCTAGGCGCTCTTCGAGCGACACGCCACTGCGGTAAATTACTTGGTACGCTTCTTTGATCGCGCGTATTTCATCTCGGTCGAGTCCGGCTCGGCGGAGGCCAACGCGATTGACGCCAACAACGAGCCCGCTGCCCCCATCAATCATCACGAAAGGGGGCACGTCTTGGGAAATGCGCGCCATGCCACCCACCATCGCAAGCCGGCCGATGCGACAGAACTGATGCACGGCGACCCCTCCGCCAAGGCAGCATCGCTCGCCGACCGTAACATGCCCTCCTACCATCACGTTGTTCGTTAGCAGCACGTGGCTTGCCACACAGCAGTCATGAGCAATGTGTGAGCCCACCATCAGGAGGCAATCGCTGCCGACGGTGGTAACGGCATCCGTGTGCATCGCGCGATGGACGGTACTGTTCTCTCGGAACTGATTACGGTTGCCAATAATCACGCGGCCCGGCGGGCCTGGCGGGCTGATGTGCTGGGGCAAACCACCGAGGACCACTCCCTCGCCCAGATGATTTTCGCTACCGAGGGAGACGGCCGACTTAACGGTCGATCGGGCAGCTAGCACGCAACCCTCACCGATGCGAGCATTCGCCTCGACGACGCAAAAGGGGCCGATGCGCACTCCGTGGCCAATTTCTGCCTGAGAGCTAACAATCGCGGTTGGGTGGATATCCAAAGGAGCCTCTCCGGTGGGTCAAACGGAAACGGCGCTACCGAGGAAGTGCCAATCGGGTGGCTCTCTAGCGGGGACAGGAGAGCAAGGCACACAGCTTCGCCGCAATCAGTGATATCGGCTGAACCAGTCACCTAGGCTTAGCCCCATGTGCCGATTTGCCGATTCGCACAAAACTGTAAGGGTAGTGCTAGCACGGCGGTTTCGTATTACAATCGATGGTCCATCTGTGGGAGGCGCCTTCTACAGTAAAATTGCCGGGCGACAAGACTTTTTTCGATTAGGAAAACCCATGGCTGACGCCAACAAACTGTACGACGAAGCGGATCAACTCAAAGACGCAGGCGACCTCGAAGGAGCCGCTACGAAGTTAGAGGAGGCGCTCAAGGTGGATGAAAATTACGCCCTCGCTCACACGGCCATGTCCGTCGTTCTGCAAAGGCTTGGCAAACACGCCGAGGCGGTAAAACATGCCCAGCGCGCCTGTGAACTCGAGCCGAACGATGCGTTTAGCTACACTGCTTTGAGTGTCACTTACCAACGCGCCTACGCTGGTACCAATGACACGAGCTACATTCGACTTGCCGAAGAGGCGATGGACCGCAGCCGACAGATCGAGATGAACGCGTAGTGCCCCCCTTTTTCGGACGGGCTGCTAGCGCCGTTGTCGCCAGGCTTCTAGGAGGGCATTGGCAGCACGATCGATCTCTGCTTCGTCCGTGTACCAACCGATAGAAAATCGAATCGCGCCGATCGCTTCGGCCGGGTCGGCCCCGATGGCTCGCAAGGTGCTAGAGACGGAAATTTGGGGCGTTTCTCCTTGGGGTACACAGCTTGCGCAGGGGGCAGCCGACAGTTCGGGAAGAGCGGCGAGTAACTCCGTCGCGGGCACATCGGGCAAGGCAATGCAGAGAGTGTTTGGCAAGCGTTCTTCACTGTCGCCGTAGACTCGCCCTCCGTCAGCCCCTTCTAAAAGTCGCTCCGCTAGGCGATCGCGAAGCGCGGCTAGCCGTGGTGCCGATTCGTGAACACTTTCCGAAGCAATTTTTGCCACGTGCCCAAAGCCGACCACGCCGGCAACGTTCAGCGTGCCCGAGCGCAGCCCCCCCTCTTGCCCGTCTCCGTAGAAGAGCGGTTCGAGTCCCACACCGCGCCGTACGTAAAGCGCCCCCACTCCCTTGGGGCCATAGGCCTTGTGTGCCGAGAGGCTCAGTAAATCAACGCCCAGCGCATCGACAAAGACCTTGATTTTACCAAACGATTGGGAAGCGTCGGTGTGAAATAGAACCCCTTTCTCACGACAGGCGGCAGCTATCTTTGCGATTGGTTGCACCGTGCCGATCTCTTCGTTTGCGTGGGTGAGGCTCACGAGCCGAGTCTTCGGTTGGAGGGCCGCTAAGACACTTTCGACAGCGACGGCTCCGCCCGAGTTGCACGGGACAACGGTCAACTCCGCTCCGATCGAAGCCAAAAATCTTGCCGAACCTTGGACCGCCGCATGATCGATTGCTGAAACAATGACATGAGGCCGCTGGCCGGTACGAATCGCTGGCTCGATCAGGCCGCGTAACGCTAGATTGCAACTCTCGGTGCCGCTAGAGGTCCAGACAATTTCGTCCGCATGGGCATGGATGGCCTCCGCGACACGGTTGCGGGCATCCTCAATCGCTTCAGCAACGGCTCGGCCCGAAGTGTGGCAACTCATCGGATCGGCAAACCGATCGGCCAAGTAGGGAAGCATCGCCTGCTGCGCCGCCGGAGCGAGAGGCGTTGTCGCGTTGTAATCGAGGTAGATCGAACGCACGACGCAAGTATCTCGAATAGCAGGAAATGGGCAAACAAAAAATGGAGCGTTTCGCTCCAAAATGGTCTACTGAAACCTAGCTTACCCGGGCCTTGCTGGTAGTGCCCAACTCAACAAAGCCAGCGGCGTAACCCCTACAGGAGGACTGACCGATTCTTTATCTTTGGGCCCCCAGCGATCCCGGTGGCACATATTTACCAAATTCCCAGTTCTTCGCTCAATTCGAGCCACTCGGCTTCGTGCGTTTCGATTGTGGCAGTCAGTTCGGTGATCCGTTCGTGTATTTTTTGGGCTTCGGCGGCGTCGGTGATGGTTAGCTGTTCCTTTGCAAGGGCTTTCTTTTCATCGTCTAGCTTGGCGATTTTTCGCTCGACACTTTTTAGTCGTTTCTGTGAATCGCGGTCGGCTCGGCCCCGTGATTGATTGCCGGTCGATTCGCCGCCCGTCTTCGCAGGGCCTTCGCTTCGTAAGCCAGCCGATACTTCTTGCTCGATACGATAGACGTAGTCGTCGTAGCTGGCGGGGTAGCTGACGACGCGCCCTTCGCGCACTTCTATCACGGCCGTAGCCACTTCGTGCATGAAGTAACGATCGTGACTCGTGAAGATGACGGTCCCCTTGTAACGCTTGAGCGCCGCAGCAAGTGCCTCTACCGTTTCGACATCCAAGTGGTTGCCCGGTTCATCAAGCACCAGCACGGTGTGTTTTTCTAGTAGCAAACCAGCCAGCACCAGCCGGGCCCGTTCGCCCCCGCTCAGCACTTTTAGTTTCTTCTCGGCCCGATCACCGGAGAAAAGAAAACTACCGGCGACCGTTTTGATTTGCTGCGTCGTGGTACCGGGGGCCGATTGATAATCGAGATACTCAAGCACCGTCAGGTCGTCGCGTAAAGTGGTGTAAACGTGTTGGGCATACACACCGATTTGACAGCCGAAGCCCCATTTCATTGTCCCGGCCTTCGGCATAAGCGATTCACAAATCGTCCGCAAGAAAGTTGTTTTTCCCTGGCCGTTGTCGCCGACGATGCCAACGCGGTCGCCATGTTCAATCTCAATATGAATATCGCTCGCAATATCGCAATCGTCGTAGCCGATGACGAGCCCCTCGGTCCGTACGGCAGGCCCCTTGCGTGGCTCAACAGCCGGAAACGAAAAGTGAACAGTCGCTTCATTGCCAGCGACTTCGATCAACTCGAGCCGTTCAAGCTGCTTCGCCTTACTACGGGCCTGGCTAGCTGTGTTGGCGTTCGCCCGGTTGCTGGCGATGAATTGTTCGAGTTGTTTTCGTTTGGAAGCGGTGGCCGCATTCAGGCGAAGGTCGTGTTCACGTCGCTCGTCGATGTTCTCTAAGTACTTGTCTACATCGCCGGGGAACATCGTTAGATTACCACGCGACAGTTCGAGTGTGTGGTTGCAAGTCCGTTTGAGGAACGCCCGATCGTGCGACACGACCAACACACCCCCCTTAAAATCTTTGAGAAAATGTTCCAAGAGAACCTGCGTACGCAGGTCGAGGAAGTTGGTCGGTTCGTCAAGAATCAACAAGTTCGGGTCGTGTAGCAACAGCGCAGCAAGTTTGACCCGTGTTTGCCAACCGCCCGAAAGCTCTTGCACTGGTCGGTGCAGCATGTCATCGCCCAAGGCGAACCTCCACGCCACTTGTCCGCATCGCCAGTCGGGCTGCCGGCTATCGCGCATGAGAAAATCGTTGACCGTTTCGCCTTGGATAAACGGATCGTGTTGCCGAAGGTAGCCGAGGCGGAGTTTTTTGCTGCGGACCACCTCGCCAGCGTCGAGTTCTTCATCCTCTAAGAGAATGCGGCAGAGGGTTGATTTGCCCGCCCCGTTGCGACCGATGAGGCCCACCTTTTGGTCATCGGTCAGAGCACAGCTCGTTTCATCCAAGAGGATTTGCGGTCCGTATCGTTTGTGGGCATCGCGGAGAGAAAGAACAACAGGCATCGAACGAAAGGGGAAGGTGGAGGGAGGAAGGTGGAAAGGAAAAAGGGCGAGCGGTCGGGCGTCAGCCCTCCGATACAGCCTTCTTGCGGTGGGAAACCCACCCTAATATCGCTAGCCCGATGCACACGATCAAGCAGCCCCCGGCGAACCAGTCGCCGTAGCGGACGTAGGGGGTGGGCTCGTCACGGTGATGTAGCGGCACGTCGGCGATCAGCACATGCTCTTCCATCCGAGGCCCCTTGGCGATCACCCGGCCTGAAGCATCGATAATAGCCGAGAGCCCCCCATTGGCGGCAACAATGAGCGGCGTACCCGTCTCGACGGCCCGATAGATGGCACAGGCAAGGTGCATGTCCAGCTCACTGGAGCCCCAAAACCAAGCGTCGTTGGTGATGTTCACGAGCAGGTCGGGCGCTTCGCCACGCCCCGAAAGCTCGGCCACATGACGGCGAACGACGTGCGGCACGACCGTTTCGTAACAAATGCTCGGAGCCAAGGTGACCGACTCGCCGCCCGTGGTGATGAGCTTCATCGCGACAGGCCCTGCTCCCGGACGCAGGCCGCTGGAGAGGGGCGTTAGGTAATACATGGCCGGCAGGCCTTCGGCAAACGGAATGTATTCGCCGAATGGCACTCGGTGCGTCTTGTCATAAACGGCGATCAACTCCCCTTCGGCATCGACAAGGGCCGCACTGTTGTAGCAGTCGGACTTAGGCCATTCGTCGGGGTCGGTCGGGGTCGGCTTCCAATCAAAATGGTCGAGCCCCACCAGCAGCGGCGTTTGGAGCCGCGCCGCAAGCGAACGAAACCATTCGCGTGTATGCTCGCTCGATTTCACGAGATTCTCATGGGCGTCTGCTGGCGGCAGGGGCGAACCCTCAAATGTTTCTAGCGGTGCGCGAAACATCGACTCGGGCCAAACGATCAGGTCCAGCGTTTTGCCTTCCGCCTTCGCTTGCTCAACTGCTTTAAGCGAAAGCATGACCTGACGATCCATGATTTTTCTTGAACGGTCAGGGTCAGGGTCCCACGTGGCGCGCGTGTCGCCTTGGATAAGTGCGATGGTCAACGAGGGATTACTCTTTGTATTTATTCCTAAATTAGCCAGGTGCGCAGGAACCGTTACTGCCAGAAGCTGAACTAGCATCGGTAAAATCAAGATGATGACGCCGAGGCGGATTTTTACCGATGTTCCGGGTGTAAAGAAGATGAGTAGTATTGCTGCTACAAACATGATGGCGAATGACACACCGTAGGCTCCGACGAAAAATGCCAGGGAGTGCAGCAATGGAAAGCCCGTCTGTGTGTGACTCAGCGCTCCCATCAGAAAACCCGTAAACAAATGCGCCTGGAGCAGCTCTAAACCGGTCCAAACGATGGGTGCCGCAAGCCATAGCGGCACACGCGCCCGCTGAAGACCAATACGAGTGATTCCAACAAACGCCAGCGGATAGCAACCGAGGTACGCCGCTAAAAAACCCCAGCCGATAGGGGTGAGTGGGTGCGGCAGGCGAACCCAGTGGATGGCAAGCAGCCAGTAGACAACGCCCGAGGCGTAGACTCGCAACCAGTCGCTCCGGTCCAAGGGCGTCTCACGTCGTGCGATCCAGAGCCACCCGATCGGCGCGATGTAGGCCAGTCCCCATAGGCCCCAAGGGGGCTGGGCGAGCCATAGCAGCAGGGCACTCGCTAGGCCAAGGCGTAGCGTTGGCGGGCGTTTTGTCTTGGGAGTCGAACTCACCGTAGGTAAGCCTCAACGTCGGCGTGCAACTTCATCACGGCATCGAACACTTCGTCCACGGTCGGTCGTCTTTCCAGTTCTTTTACGACATCACGCCAGATGTAGCCGGGTAAGTCCGCTCGGTCGGCTGCCGCCGCGATGGCACGGGTGACTGCCGGTGTCAGGTCGGGCCGTCGTTCGTGCAGCACCAGCAGAGCGTTCGATTTGAGAGCCATTTCGACCAAGGCGGCATGGTCGGCCCCATATTCGTCGGAAAGCTCGGCACCGATCGCTGCTGCGGAGTTGAGTAGGCGTCCCACCCGCTCGTCAGCCGGTGCGTTGGGGTCGGCACTCGGTGGAGCCTCCACTTTCAATTGCTCGGCCAGTCGCGCCGTCTCTTCCGTCCACTGGGCAACTTCGTCGGGAGATGCCCCTCCCACATCGGCAAGCTGCGCAAGGCTCAGCTTGCCGCCCAGTAGCCACGCCAGGTGACGCGTGTTGTAGGTAAGCACCGGAACGGCTGGCAACGGGTCGATGGTTGGCCAAATCTCAGCAGAAGTTTCTTCCCCTAGGGATTCAGGTCCCATCTCAACGGGTTCTGCCGGAGGGACGAGTAGCGACTCCTCAGCATAGCGGGAGGGAGCAGGGGTAATTTTTGGTGGAGTCGGTTCGGGTTCTTTTTCTATTTCCGATTCGCCAAAAAGGGATTCCAAAGAGTCCGTTTTCTCTTGTGTTTCCTCTGGCATCTCCTCTTGTGTTTCTTCCGGAGATTCTCCGAAGAGGTCCTCGAAGGGCGTTTCCTCTACAGGTTCTTTCGTTGGAAGGTCCACCTTTTCTTCTTCGACAGAGGGCTCCCTTGGTTCGCTAGGTGGCGACTCATGAGCGGGCATTGTCTCAGTCGAGTCGGCCGGCTCGTCATTCAAGTCAGCATAGGCCTCCGTAAGAAACGACTCGAAACTGTCGGTCTCTTCCGCCGCCCGTGCTTCTTTAGTGGCCTCTGCCTCGGCGGGTAGTTCACTCTCAATCGGCTCGTCGGCTTTGCCGAACAGACGTTCTGCTTCCGGCGAGGACTCGTCGGACTTGGCGCCAGTTTCCCACGGGAGTGGATTCTCGTTGGGTGGCTCTTGCGAGGCGTACCGATCGGGCTCGACGGGCGTGGCAATTGGCTCTGGAGAGCCAGCCACCGGCGGCAGATCGCCTTCAACGGGCTCAATTTCGGCGGGCTTACCCTCGACAGAACCTTCGTTTTCGGCGCTCGACTCTTTCGTCGATTTTTCCGGCGGAGCCTCATTGGGGACCTCCGTCCAGCAGCCACCAGCGACGAGCAATGCTGTTGCCAAAAAGGCGACGGGCAGACGTAGCAGCAACGGAGGGTTCGTACGGAGCATTCGCAACTTATCCTAACGACTCAGTGGTCCTAACGACCTGGTGGCGATTGGCATGGCTTGCTAGCAGATTTCCTTCGCTAGGGCATCTAGCAAGAAGCCTACCAGAAGCTTGAAGCCCCGCCAAATCGCCAAAATCGTTCTTTTCAAAACTGGGACAGCCTGTTTGCTTGCTTGATGAACTCTATCCGGCATAAGCGGTCCTTTTTTTCTTTCGGTCTTTGTCACACATACGATCCGAGGTGCTTCCCTTCAGTTAGGACTTCTGTTGATGGATGTACCAGCAACTTTTCACTCGACGATCGAATCCACCTGCTCAACCCGACCTTCCGTTGGTCGGCCTGTCGCTTTCCTCATGCATCGGTCAATAAAAAAGAGAGCCCTCTCAGCGATTGTGTCAAGAGAAAAATAAAGGTTTTTTTTGGCATGAGAAATCTCTCTAGGTCGTACTCGATTGCAGGCTATAATTGGGAGGTACTTCGCTCCGTTTTGTTACCCCCTCTCTTCGAGCCTTAGAATGTTGTCGTGTTAACCACTCGCCCCAAAATTGCCGAGCTTGTTTTTCAGCTTTACGGGCGATCGTTGCACCCCGAGCTATTCGAGGTATACCGCACGTTACGAGTTCGACGGGGGGATCCTGAGACGAGCGGGTACGAAGCGAAAATAGAGATCACCAGCGCTGGCCACGTCGTCACCTGGCGACGAGGGAAATTGATTCTGTCGGAAATTGCCACCTCTTCGCACCAGCCGTTGCCTAAGAAACGCCGGCTAATATCAGAGCGAATCGATGGCGAGCAGACCGAGGGAAGGGATTGCCGGGGCGGGGTTCGTTACGAAGTAACCTTTGCGCTCGATACGGTTACGCCCGAGGCGTTTGCGGCGTACCAACAAGAACTTGATCTGGCCCAACTGCAGTCGGCCCAATCCCCGGCCAAGGGAGCATCTCAGTTACAGCCCGAGCCCAGTGCCATGGTCCATCGTTTCGATACGAGTGGTCGAGTCGGCCTCGGGGCCATGAGCTATGTCAGCTTACAATCGCGCGACCACTCGCTTAGGGTCCAAGCTCTCCACACGTTTCCCGACGACTGTGCCATCGTCCGTAGCCAATCTCTCTTCCGGCTACCCAGCTAAATTGTTGTTCCTGTGCGCCTCAATTTTCTGTCGGGCTTCCTTCGTGCAGGGCCGCTTCGATCCGTGCTAATTGTCGCTGCATGACTTGCATGTTGGGCTGTTGCTCGACGGCACGGCGTTGGGCTTTGAGGGCGGCCTCGTAATCTCCCACGGCATAGTAACAACGGCCGAGCGTGTCCAAAAATCCGGCCTCGTCAGGGCTCAGTTCGAGCGAACGCTCCGAATAGCGGACCGCTTTGGAAAAATCGCCCGTCGTATTGCTGACAAGCCAAGCCCACTGGTTGAAAGGCGTTGGGTTCATCGGGCGACCAGCGATAGCTTCCTCAAAACCTTGGCAAAGCGCAGCGATCCGCTTACGCGTATCGGCAGCGAACTTCGCATCGGCGCCCTCGGCTCGGTACATGGCGATCACGATGTCGGCATCGCCCGGCTCATGGTTGATCGCTTCCCGGAGTGCGGCGATCTCTTCGGACGGTTCGCCCCGCTGCCGATGAGCGAGGGCCCGGTAGAACGCTTCGCGTGCGGCGATGGTCGAGGGAGCCTGCAAATAGGGGCGGCCCTGATTGGCTAGCTTTCGATAAGCCTTGAGCGTTTCCTTGGTGGCGTTGATTGCCTCGTCCAGCATGGCCAGCTCCGCAGCCGCCTCTTCGTAACGCTCGGTGTCTTGCAGTAAATCAGACAGTTGCCAACGGGCGTAAGCCGCACTTATTGTGAGCGGATCAAGTTGTCTTCCCGCCTCGGCGTACTCTCGTTCGGCCCATTCGTTGAATCCCGCCTTATGCAGCTCATGGGCGATGGGCACGCGAGGGCCAAAATTGAGGGTGTCGTCATTCTCTGGTAAGCCTTCCTGAGTACCGGAGGAAGCGAAGGCTTGTTCTGCCAGCTTGTTTGCCTTTTTCAATTGGCCTTGCTGCGAGAACAGTCGGGCCCGCAGGTAGAGCCCTCGTTTGGACTGAAGGTGATTTTCTTGTTGGGCAAGGACCGCCTCGACCGCCTTCCACTGCCGGGCCTCGGCCATCCACTGAAGCGCTCTCCCAAGCCGTAGCTCGGCAAACTCGGCCGACGCGTCGGCCAATTGTCCGGCGGCGGCAACCGTTGCCTCCGTCTCTTGTTGCGCGATCGCCACCCGAAGCCATTGCCAAAGGAGCGTGTTCAAGACAACTTGATCCGAAAGCCCGTTGTTGAGGCGGACGACCTTTGCTTCTTGGCGCACCGCTTCACGCCATGAATTGGCTCCCGAAGTGGGGTCGGCTGCGAGCGCTAACCAACCGGCCGCCGCTCGTCGGCTTGGGCCAAAAATTTTGTCGAGCCTTGCCATTGCCTTCGCAATTGCTTTGTGGTGCTCGAGGGGCAGAGTCGCTCCCTCGACGTTCAGCAGCACCCGAGCCGCTTCCCGAGAGACTCTCGGTGAAAGATCGTAACGCACAATACGGCACAACGCGGGAGCCCCTCGTTCGTCTCTTAGCCGTGCAAAGGAACGAACCCGATCGAGCCGTTCCGCTTCGGGCTGTTCGCCGAACCCCTCCAGTCGTTGTCGGACGATCGTTGGATCACTGGCCCAGTCCCAACGGTGCGTCAGCTCGCCTAGCAACCGGCGACTGGCCGCTGCGATCTCAGGGTCAGAGTGCTTCGTGGCTTCGTCGAGCGCATCGTAAGCACGCAGGCCAACCTCTATGAGTTGCCGCTGCGCGTCACGCCGCTCGGCATAACGGGGATCGCCAAGCTGATCGATCAGCTCCGGAACATTTCCCGCAAAAGCAGGAAGCGTAAGCAGAAGAAAAAAAGCGAACCACTTCACGGCAGGCGAGCGGCGGGGCGTTGGCCCCCCGATAGAAAGGAATTGAGAAGTCGGATTGCGGATTGCGGAATGACGCGCAGGGCGATAGGCGACCTTTGCAATTCCGCAATCCGCAATCCGACTTCCTAATTCGTCAATCACGGCGGCGTTCCATCTCTTCGATGTACTGACGGAGGCGTTCGACTTCGTCGGTGACACTACAAAGCTTGAGCATGTTCTCGACTCGCTTGACAAGCTCAATTTTATTCACCGGCTTCGAGAGAAAATCATCGGTTCCCGCTTCGACGGCCCGCTCGATATCTCCCAGTTCATTGAGCGCCGTGACCATCAATATCATCACGCCGCTGGTCGCCGGGTCGGCTTTGAGTTGCTGGCAAACCTCAAAGCCACTCAGCTTGGGCATCATTACGTCCAGCAAGATCACCTGCGGGTTGAACTCGGCCACCTTGTCTAGCGTATCTTGCCCATCCACGGCAATGGCGACCTCCACGTCCAACCCGGCGAGGTACACCTCAAGCAACTCGACATTCGGCTCATTATCGTCCGCAATCAGGACACGATGCTTTTCACTACCGGCTGCCATTATTTCAATCTCTTGTTTTCTTTTTTTTACCGCACTAAGAAATTAACTGCCTACCCAAAAAACGGTCGGCTTTAAGCCGGTTGCCCAGAGAGAAGCTCGGCGTTGAGCTCCGCAGCGGGGACGGGGAACTGGGTACAAAGCTCTTTTACTTGTTCGCTAATTTTGGTTTGGGCCGCTTGATCGTCTCCGTTCTTGAGGGACTGGAGCATCCACTCGCCAATCGTTTTCATTTCTGCCGTGCCCATGCCTCGGGTTGTCAGGGCGGGTGTTCCGACACGAATGCCCGAAGGGTCCATCGGCTTCCGCTCGTCGAAGGGGATCATATTCATGTTCACGGTGATGCCTGCCGCCCCGAGGGCCGTTTCAGCCGCTTTACCACCAATGCCGAGCGGCGTGACATCAACGAGCATCAGATGGTTGTCCGTTCCACCACTCACAAGGTTAAGCCCCCCCGCAGCGAGCGTTTGGGCCAAGACCTTGGCGTTGTCGATCACTTGCTGAATGTACTGGCGATAACTGGGCTGAAGGGCTTCGCCAAAGCAAATGGCTTTGCCGGCGACGACGTGCATCAAGGGCCCCCCCTGCGTGCCGGGGAAGACGCGGCTGTTGATGACCTTGGCATACTCTTTTTTCGCAAGGATCAAACCAGATCGTGGGCCACGGAGTGTTTTGTGTGTGGTTGAAGTCACCACGTCGGCCACGGCCACCGGATCGTCGTGCAACTTGGCCGCCACAAGACCGGCATAGTGGGCCATATCGACCATCAACTTGGCACCGACCTCGTCCGCAATTTCACGGAACTTGCCATGCTGGATCTCCCGAGGATAGGCGCTGGCTCCCGCGACAATCAACTTCGGTTTGTGCTCGCGCGCCAGGGCGGCGACGTTATCGAAATCGATTCGGCAATCTTCTTTCCGCACGCCGTAGGAAACAAAATTGTACAACATGCCCGAGATGTTGAGTTTCATGCCGTGCGTCACGTGGCCGCCGTGGGCCAGGTCGAGCCCGAGGACCGTATCGCCCGGTTCAAGCAGTGCGAGATAAACGGCGGCGTTCGCTTGCGATCCGCTGTGCGGCTGGACATTGACGAAGAGATTTCCATCGACCGAGTCGCCGAAGAGTTGCTTCGCCCGATCACGGGCGAGGTCTTCTACCACGTCGACGTACTCGCAGCCACCGTAGTAGCGTCGGCCTGGGTAGCCCTCGGCGTACTTGTTGGTCAACACACTGCCAACCGCCTGCTGAATGGCGGGGCTCGTGTAGTTTTCACTAGCGATCATCTCTAGGCCGTCCTGCTGACGCTCCATTTCGTCGGCAATGGGGGCCCAAACTTGAGGATCGTTGGCTTCGATAAAGTTCATGGGGGTAGGGAAACGGTT
This sequence comes from Planctomycetota bacterium, assembly GCA_024278035.1. The sequence continues at coordinate 27,816 of JAJRUA010000464.1, forward strand.
AAGAGGACGGTTTAAGGGACGTGGGGCTAGTGATTGGTCAATTTACCCGTTACTAGGTGCCAGTTGCTAGGCGCTAGGTGCCAGTTGAGAGCCGCAGGGCAAATGAAAGTTTTAATTGGGCGATTTTCTCTTTCCTTCTAGGGATAAGGAGAGGTGTAACCGTGAACGGTTACCAAGCCGCCCGCCCCTAACAGGCCTGAAATCATCGTAATTCGGGGGAAAACGCACAACCTCCTTGACAGATCGCAGCTGTATCAATACTCTTAGTACAGATGAAGATTCGTCGCCTGGGGCCTGCCATGGAATTTTACTGCGATACCGCGTCTCGAACGCCCATCTATCTGCAACTCATTGAGCAGGTCCGCAGGGGCGTAGCGCTCGGAAAATTGTCTGCCGGCGTACGCCTCCCCTCCGTGCGACAGCTTTCGCGCGAATTGGTGGTCAATCCGAACACCATCGCACGGGCTTATACGGAGCTCGAGCGCAATGGCGTTCTTAACACTCGCCCCGGCTTGGGCGTGTTTGTCGCTCAGCCCCAAGCAGAGCTTTCCGAGGCCGTTCGCCGCGAACGATTGCAGGCGGCCCTTGATCTGTTTTTCACCGAAGCGGTCTTGCTCGGCTTTTCCGTCGAAGAGGTTCTCGAAGCAATCCAAAAGCGAATGCAAGAATACCAGTTCCTCGATCACCCCCGTCCTACGTTATCGTAATCGTCCTAGCAACTGTACGCCAACAAGAAACGCCTGAACGAAAGGCAGCGGTTTCCCGCGGGGAATTGGTTTGTTGTAGAATCTCCTTACAATGTCGGCTCTTGTTTCTCACCGCAGCCGCCCAATCACCATTGAGTTCTCGGAGCACCTCGTATGTCGAATCGATTCCGTTTCATTAGCTGGATTACTGGTTAAACAATCCACCACTCGAAAAAAGGACCGCTATCGTGGCCGACATGTTCGGATGGAAACGCTTGAAAGCCGTAACCTGCTGTCTGCGGTGACGGGCGACTACGATTTAAGCGGGTATGTCGATCAGGTTGATTACAACTTGTGGGTTAATGACTTCGGAAGTACAACTCGACTTGCTGCGGATGGCAATAGCGATGGCGTGATTGACGCCGCTGACTACACGGTGTGGCGAGATAACCTCGGGGCAAGAGCAACTCCTCCTGAGCCGCTTGAGTTGGTAGCCGTGTCAACGGCTACGACAGTTGAGCTTAGCTGGAATGCCTCTAACGGTGGCACCAGCTACATCGTCGA
>JAJRUA010000465.1 GCA_024278035.1 Planctomycetota bacterium
GCCGCTAGGAACAGGACCATCGTATAAAGGGCATAGCCCGTAGCATGGCCCGATCGAGCAAGCGAACGATCGAGCCAAGCCATCCAAACAACGACCGCCACCCCACCGCCGGCAAGCAGCAAGGCATTTTTCATTCGGCGGCGAGTAAGATAACGCATCGTTTTCTAGCGATTGGTCCAGGTCGTCAGCGGCACCGGTTCGGCTAAGTTAATCCGGACCAGTGCATCGTGGGGACAAGCGTTTTGACAGGCCGGACCGGTCCATTGATCGACGCACAGGTCACATTTGGTTGCCCGCAAGATCGGTTGGCCCGTGGTTTCATCAAAGATGAAGGCTTCCTGTTGGTCGCGAATCTCCACCATTTGGATATTACTGTAGGGGCAACTATCCGCACACGTTGAGCATCCGATGCAAGTACTATCGTTGATCCGTACGACGCCGGTCGCTTCGTCACGATGGATGGCACCCGTCGGACAGCCAATCATACAAACCGGGTCCACGCAGTGCATGCAGGCGTGCATGTATTGGTAGTTGTCGAGCGTTGGTCCCTGGCGAATAAACCGCGGATTGCCATCATGGGTTGCCGCACAAGCGCGAATGCAATCGTCGCACCGGGTACAACGATCGAGATCAACAACCATAGCCTCGGTCCCGTTCACCAACCGATGATCGACCAAGAAATCAAGCCGCCGGGCCATGGTGGAGCCGACGCTCAACTCGCTTTGCGCCGGAGTCTCGGACAACACCTCCGAGCGAACCCACTGGCTCACTTGCTCCGAGGCAAGCGTCGGCAGGACTTCTCGTACGAACGCATCCGCCGGCAATCGCAACACGTCAAGATAACCCACCGCCCGGAGCGAACGCCGCCACTTTGCCGGCTCGCCTTGCATAACACCTACAGCAAGCTCCTCGGCACCCAAGGCTTGGCCTCGGCCAAGGTAGGCAAGCGTTCGGTGCCCCTCGCCATGGGCGACCGTCACCCGTGCGAAACCGCTACGAACAAGCAGCAAGTCATTCACCGGCTGACCTTCTTCGACGATGATCGGTTCGCGCTCGATACGCGTCAGCGGGTCGTTGTGCTTGGAGTCTTCTTCGCGCCAGTCGAACGAACCAAACGTCTGAAACTCAATCGCACCGGCAACCCGGCCGAGCGATTCCTCGGAGAGGCCTGCAAGCAACGGCGTTTCACGCAAGTGAACGCGCAGGCTATTCTTACGGTAGACGCGGTGGATATGTTCCTTGAGGGCGGGTGTGTACCGCATCAGGTCGCGCAGGCCTTGCCATCGAATCTCTAGCAGAACGGCTCCCTCTTCGGCAAAGACCGATGCCGATCGCGGCGCCCGGGTGAGTGCCGTTAGCTCGCCAAACACTTCGCCCACCTGAAGCTGTGCCGTACGGGTTGCACCGAGCACGGTAGGAACATCTTGCAGAAAGATGCCTTCGGTATTTTTTGTCGAAGCGTACTTTGCAGGGCGGCTCTCCGGTGCATTGCGTGTGGGTAACAATTGGGCCAGCGCTCTCCAAAGTTTTCCCCGCCGCTTTTCCGTGGTTCGGCCAGTCTGTTCGGCAGACAGTTGGTCAAGAGCCACCCGAAGCGAACCATCGAGCACCAGAAAGGCACTGTCGCCATAGTCCCCTTCATGGACCACCAATTGCCCCGGCTCATAACGAACCACCCGCGTATCGTTCAGCAAAATGCCGCGCAAAGGGGTTGAGCGAGGAAAGACGCGGGGCTCCATGTCAACAAACGGGGCAACCTCCAGCAAACGATCGACCATGGCAGGGGGCATATCGTCGCCGTAGGGCTGATCCCATCGTTGCGGTCGTAGGCGAGTGATTAAATTGTCCATGGATAGGCTTCCTTGCCTGTCTACTTGTACTGCGATGCCTTGGGCATCAATTCATCAATCCCCGTGAGCTGGGCACCGTCCGCTTGCTCTGCAAAAGCCATCGCAGCTTGGCTAACCACGTCCGCCGCGGCGAGGAGAGATTCGCTTTCCCCCAGTTTTAGCTCGATGGTTGCCAAATGGTCGAGCGCGGGCTGAATCAAGGGGTTGTCGATTCGCCGCTGAACTTCCCAAAGTTGCAGTTTCCTTTCTGCCGCACGCAAGGCGGAAGTCTTGGCGAACATGCCCGCCTTCGTCGCCTTGGAGATGGCTCGCAGGCTGTACTCTAGGTCCGTCATCACGCCAACAACATACATCACCCGCAATCGATCGGGCGAACTAATCGCGTTGATCGCTCCGTCCGAACGGACAAAGTTGTGCCGAACGGTTCCTTGTGACCAAGCGACCAGGTCAAATCCCGGGCTTCCTGCCGGATGGCCCCCTTCATCTACCAGTCGTTCGTCGGGGGTCGTGTGGCAGTTGAGGCATTGTCGAGCGATAAGATAGAGGTTCGACGGATTGTTCATTCCAGCGGCGATGCTCGCCGTGCGGCGTTCCTGGCGATGCTCGGGCGACTCGGTCAGGCGCGTTGCCCTCGGCCCGTAGTCGGCGTGCAGCTCAAACCAATCCTTGGAAGGCCCGTGGCATGATTCGCACGACACGCCCGAATCAATTCGCACCCGTCCGCGTACCTCATTACGAGTGTAGTGGCAGCGGACACACGTATCGTTGCGTTTGACCGATTTCAGTCCAAGCCGTTTTGTAATCGCCTTGGCTTCTGGCTTACGATGAAGTTCGTTAATCGTCAGATGATGTGGCGTTAATCGCCATTGGTTCACTTCCGACTCATGGCATTTTGCACAGGACTCGGCCCCCATCACCTTCGTGTGATCGAACGATTCGGGGATGGAGAGTGAAGGCGTTTGTGCCAAAGAGGAACCAACGACAAGCGCGAGGCTTCCTAGTGAGGCGAGGCGAGCGGTGAATTGAGAAGGGGTCACGCTTTTCCTATTCGTCGGTGATGTTGGCGGTAGCCGATTGAGTTTCTAAAGTGACGGAACCATCTGGAACACTAATACAAGCAAGGCATTCCCCCTTGGCGACCGTCGTGCCGGGACGCCGAAGTGTCGAGACCGTGCCTCGGGCAATCCGAACACAGCAGGCACCGCAATTGCCCGCCCGGCACCCTGAGGGAATCGGTGCCCCGTGGGCTTCGGCCATCTCAAGCAGGGTGGCATGACTACCATCCCAAACGATCGCTTCAGCGTCCGGGTTGAATTGCACGAGGCTCCCAATGGCTCGTTCCGCTAGCGATTCGCTTCCCGGTGTGCTGACACTGGCCGGACCAAAGGCTTCGTAGTGGATCGCGCCAGGAGGGACACCCCATTCCAATAATTCGGGCACCAGCGTCTGCATCATCTGCGGCGGGCCACAAAGGTAGAAATCAAAATTATTACTCGGCAATTCATTGCGAAGCCGATCGATCGATATCCGGCCCCGGTGGTGGTAATCGATCCCCTCCGCATCTCCTTGGCCGGGCCGAGTGTAAGCGATTTGGAGCTTGAGGTGGGGGTTCGGATGGCGAGCCATATCGTTCAAGGCATCTCGATAGAGATGATGCTCTCCATCTCGAAAAGAAAGCAACGCCATCGTTGGAGCGAGGATACCTGAGTGAACGATCGCGCTAAGCATACTCATGATGGGTGTGACACCCACCCCAGCGCCGATGAACACGGTCGGGCGTTCGTAAGTCGGCTCATGAAAAAACGCTCCGCGCGGTGCTTCGCATTGCAGCTCGTCGCCCACCTGAACACGATCATGAAGCCAGCCACTACCGATGCCAGGCGGAACACCGGTTGAGTCACTCGGCGCAAGCTGCCGCTTAACGGTGAGTCGATAGTACTCACGATGAGGCCGATCCGAGAGCGAATAGCAACGGATCGTAGGCGGCCCATTGGCCACTGTCTGAACGGGAAGCGTGAGCGTAAGGTACTGCCCTGGTAAGAAACGGGGCAAAGGGGCTTCGTTGAGCGAAGTGAGGTAGAACGATTTCGTATCGGGAGATTCCTCTACGATCGCTCCAACTCGCAAGGGGCGAAGGCCTTCCCAAGCCAATTGCTGAGCAAGACGAGCCCGGGCTGCCGCGGCAGCCACCCTTACTTCCTCACGGAAAGTGATGGCGTCTTCGTCGGCACGACGACGTTGTTGCGAACGCCCCCGGGCCCAACCCAAGCCACCAGAAAGCGCTCCTAAAGAGACCACCGCGCACAGCAGGGCCCCGGTGTAGAAAACCAAGGGCTCGCCGGGGGAAAGCATACGGAAACAACGCTAGCAAAATTAGCCGAACCGGTACGACGTGGCCTGACCGGTACCATTTGAAACATCGAGATAGTTCAGCGGGAGCATTATTGAGGAACCGTGCGACACCGTCCAGAACAATGCCCTTGCTAGCCGAACAAGAAAAGGGACTTTCCCCCTTCCTCTTTCCCCCATTCCCCTTTGTTTGAACTGGCTCTCTCAACGCCTGACCGCTACTTGCTAGCACCGCTGGCATCTGCGGGTTGCGTAGTGACACGCACTCCGAGTGGCGTGTGGGCAATCGAACCGACGGCTCCGGAGCGAACCGTCGCTGCGATTGCAGTGGCGCCCGTGGATGGCAAAGTGCAATTAAAGACGGGCCTTCGCCTAGCGACGTTCGATGGCTTAGCGCAACCGGTCGATTGGCGTACCGACACCGTGGCGCTACCCGTTCGTCTGATTGCTGAAGGTGCCCATGCCGAGATTGTTGCGAGCGAAGCCCAAGGGAAGTGGCGGCAGGGCCTCGAGCAGCTTCATCTTACAAAGGAATTGCCCAAGGGCGATAGCGCGGCGGTGGCCGGGCCTGCGCCGCGTACCTTGACCCGTTGGCTGGAGGCCCTCGCGTCGCTCAATCGGTGGGACGCCGCTTCGCCTGAGTTTTTTCGTGATGCGGCACAGTTGGTAGTCGATCCGATTGGCCTCGATGCGTCGTTTATTTTGCGACATCATGGTGGTTCGTGGGATGTACTGGCTGCCCATTTGCCGCATCCCGAGTGGGGCGTTTGGCTGGATGTGGCGGTGGCCGATTGCCTGCTCGAGAGTGCCGAAACTTGGTTTCGGCCTGCTGAGGCGATCGGTAGCCGAGGCACCCCGCCAGCGGTCGTTGCCCCTTGGTTCAACGCCCAGGGGGAACTCGCCGGAGCGGTGGTGGGGCTTCGGTATTTGCACGAAAAAAATGCTCGCCGTGGTGTGCGGCATCTCGAAGCCAATCTTGTACGACTACTAGCCGACGCGATCACGGCGGGCCAAGCCCGCCGGCAACACGAAGCCGAATCGGCACGGCGCCGGACGTTGCTCGAACATGCCTTCACACCGGCTCTGGCTGAGCGAATCGAAAGCGATCCCCGACTGCTCGATGGCCAAGACCGTGAGGTGTCGCTCTTGTTCGCGGATTTACGCGACTTTAGCCACCTGTTTTATGAGCCCCATGCCGGCGGATTAGGCCCCGTGCGGGCTTACGAACTGGTCGCCGATGTGATGGATGCTCTTACCGCTACGGTGCTGGACGCGGGAGGCATCGTCATCGACTACTACGGAGATGGCCTGGCCGCGATGTGGAACGCACCGTTCGACCAACCCGACCATGCCGAACGCGCTTGTCGGGTCGGGCTAGCCATGATCGAAGCGCTGAGGCCCGTTTCACAGAATTGGCGAGAAGAACTAGGGCATCCGCTTGAGCTAGGGATCGGAGTTCATACGGGCCCGGTTCGGGTTGGTAACATCGGCAGCCGCTGGAAGCAAAAATACGGGGCGCGTGGCATTACGGTGAATCTAGCGAGTCGCGTCGAACAGGCGACCAAGCGATTCGGAGTTCCGCTCGTTATAACCGAAGCAACTGCCGACCGACTTCCATCCTCCATGCGATCGCAGCGACTTTGCAAGGCAAGACTCGCCGGCGTGATTGAAGAAATCAATCTCTATTCCGTTCAGCCAGCCGACGGCAGCACGGAGAACGGCGAGAGCTATGCGGAGGCGCTCGCTCTGTTTGAAGCAGGCCGACTCGATGCTTCGCTTCGTCGGTTGACGCTCGGTCCCTTAGCCAACACTCCCGGGCCCGCAATTTTCCTAGCAGAGCAAGTCCGAACCGCCCGCGACCAACAGCGAGGCCGCCGCGCCGCGGACCGAACGGCCAGCCCAACGGGGCCGTCCATAATCGACTTCGCC
>JAJRUA010000466.1 GCA_024278035.1 Planctomycetota bacterium
AACAGCGCGACCGGACGGACGAAGCCCGTGACGCTCGAGTCGGGCGTTCAGGTCCAGGCGCCAGAGTACTTGGCCGAAGGAGAAGTGATTAAGGTCGATACACGGACGGGTGAGTTTTTGGGGAGAGCATAAGGACATTCCAAGGCGAGCCGCGAGCGTAAGCGACCGGAGAATAAAGCCTCTTTCCTCCGGTCGCTTACGCTCGCGGCTCGCCGTTGAATCACCGGCTGAAATATTACTTGTTGCCAGTTTGGCACCCCTTCCATGAAACTTGCATTTAGCTCCAACGCCTATCTCAGCTATCCGGTCGAGGAGGCGATCCGTCGCGTGGCGGCAGCCGGGTACCAGGGGATCGAACTGCTGGCCGACGTGCCGCACGCTTGGCCCGCCGGGTTGCTTGGTGTGCAGAAGGAAGCGATTTTGCGGACGCTCGAAGAGACGGACCTCGAAATCTCAAACATCAATGCGTTCATGATGAACGCCGTGGCCGACCCGCGGCAACCGTACTGGCATCCGAGCTGGACCGATCCCGACCCGCACTATCGGGCGATCCGCCGTGAACACACGAAGCGATCGCTCCAGCTTGCCGTCGATCTGGGCGCACCGCATATCACGACCGAACCAGGTGGCCCAGCGTTCGAGGGGCAGACGACCGAGGCGGCGCTGGCGATTTTTCGAGAAGAGCTGTTGCCGTGCGTCGAAATGGCCGAGTCGCTGGGCGTGGGGCTTTTGATCGAGCCGGAGCCCGAGCTATTGATTGAGCGGTTCGACGAGTACCTTGCCTTCGTCGAAGGGCTCGACAGCTCGGTGGTGGGCCTCAATTTTGATGTGGGTCACGCGTACTGTGTGGGCGAAGCCCCTGAGAAGTGGGTCGCCCGGATGGCCGAACACACAGTGCATTACCATTTGGAAGATATCGCCGCCACGCGGGTGCATGAGCACTTGATCCCGGGCCACGGAGCGGTTGATTTGGCGGCCACACTTAGTGAGATAGCAAAGACCGGCTACGATGGCTGGCTCACGGTCGAGCTTTACCCCTACGGCGACGCCCCCGACGCCGCCGCAAGCGAGTCGTTCGCCTACTTGGCTCCGCTCTTAAAAAAATGAACCACGAAGGAACGACGGACCAAAGAAAAGCTGGACAGGATCACAGGATTATCGGGGATCGACAGGATTGAAATTTTGTTAATCCAATTTCAATCCTGTGATCCTGTCTAGCTTTTATTTTTTTGTGTCCTTTGTGCTCTTCGTGATTCCAATTTCCCCAGGTTAGTTTCCCATGAAGGCCTACGCTCGACTGCTGCGATTGTCGAACGCACCGACGGCGGTGGCCGATGTTTGGATGGGGTTTGCCGTCGTAACCAGCGCGCTGGAAGCGACGGCTCCATTGGTGTTGCTCACCGTGGCGTCGCTCTGTTTGTATCATGGGGGTATGGCCCAGAACGACGCGTTCGATGCACGGCGTGATGCGAAGGAAAATCGAGGACGCCCTATTGCCGAAGGTTGGATTTCACGTCGTCAAGCGGATCGGCTTGCCAACGTGCTGATAGTGTTGGGAGTCGCCTTGGCCGCCGTGGCATCTTGGCTGACCGGCTCATGGGTGGCGGTCGTGGTGGCATTGGTATTGAGTCTGACCGTTGCGATTTACAATTCTTCGCTCAAGCGAACCTTGCTCGGGCCCGTCGTGATGGCCGGGTGTCGGGTGCTGAACGTTGGACTTGGCATGGCCGCCACGATGCCCGATGCGGCCCTCGCGGCCAGTGAAATGACTCCGTTGGTAGGTGGCGGTCTCTTTTTCTATGTGGCAGGGGTGACTCTCTTTGCCCGTGACGAAACCAAAGAAGGCCATCGCCCGACTCTCGTAGCGGGGATTTTATTGTGCCTTGCCGGGATTGCTTGGCTAGCGCTCGCACCGCGGTGGCTGCCTACCCCTCGCGTCGAGGTAACGAGCTTGGCTTGGGCTCTGTTTTGGGGAGTGACGGCATTGATGACGACGCGGGGCATGGTCGCCGGCATCCTTCAGCCGACGCCCAAGACGATTGGCCGAGGCATCGGTCTCGCCATTCAGGGGATCGTGGTAATCGACGCCGTGCTTGCCTCGCTCTATGCTGGCCCCGCAGCAGGATTGGCGATTTTTGCCCTCCTGCCGCTAGTGATGTTGCTGGGGCTAAAGATTCCACAAACGTGAGCCAGACCTAGGGCGGCGTCACAGCTAAAAATAGGGTTGAGAAAATTAGCCGTTTGGGCGCTAGGGCGGCGCTACGCTTGCCCTAGGCGACGGTGAAAAGAGGCCTTCGGAGTTATTTATCTGCAGGCTTACGCCCACCGCTCGCCAATCATCGCTAATTCCGCCGTCTCACGCTTCACTCGCCGTTGTACGTTTTTTCGATGCAGGTGGCGACCAGTGCGGTCCAGCCCGTTTGGTGGCTGGCACCAAGGCCTTCGCCCGTGTCGCCATGGAAGTATTCATGGAAGAGCGGGTGTTCTTGCCAGTTGCTTGGTCCCTCTTTTCCGAGGCAAGGTCGTCCTTCGGGGCCCGGCAAGAAAAGCGACGTGAGGCGCACGTTGAGTTCACGGCTTGCCTCGGCCAGGGTCCTCCAGTTGCCCGAACCGGTGGGACACTCGACCTTAAAGCTATCGCCATAGTAAGCGTGGTAGCGCTCGAGCGCCTCGATCAGCAGGTAGTTCACCGGAAACCAAACGGGGCCTCGCCAGTTCGAGTTGCCGCCGAACATGGGGCTATCCGATTCGCCCGGCACGTAAGCGACCCTGTGCTTTGTCCCACGAAGGGAAAGTTCGTACGGTTTCTTCTGGTGGTACTTCGACAGAGAGCGAATGCCAAAGGGCGAAAGGAACTCGGTTTCGTCGAAGAGAACCGACAAGACTCGTTGAAGTTTTTTTCGTGAGGGGATCGCCAGCAGCAACCGGTCGCCCCGCTCATCGTCCCCTTCGGCAAAAGCGATAAGGTGGGCAAGATCGTGCCGATACTTGAGAAACCAATCGAGCTTGTTGCGAAAATCGGGAAGGTGATCGATAAGATCACGGTCCAGAATTTCCACCGCGATGAGCGGCAGTAGGCCGACCAAAGAGCGGACTCGCATTGGTTCGGCCCGGCCATCGATGTGCAGCCGATCGTAATAAAAACCGTCGGCGTCGTCCCATAGGCCCGAGCCGTCGAGCATATTGATCGCGTCGGTGATGCGAACAAAATGGTCGAGGAACTTGGAGGCCATTTCTTGATAGGCCGGGTCGGTACGCGCCAATTCGAGAGCGATCGACAGCATTGTGCCACAATAAAAGGCCATCCAGGCGGTGCCATCGGCCTGTTCGAGATGGGTCCCCTTAGGAAGCCCTTTCGAGCGGTCGAAGACGCCAATGTTATCAAGCCCCAGGAAACCGCCAGCAAAAACGTTGTTGTCATTTTCATCAACGCGGTTGACCCACCAGGTGAAGTTGAGCAACAAACGCTGAAACGCCTTGGCAAGAAAGGCATGGTCCCCCTTGCCCGACTTACGGGTCATTTGATAAACGCGAAGGCATGCCCAGGCGTGGACCGGTGGGTTCACATCGCCAAAAGCGAACTCGTAGGCGGGCAACTGCCCGTTGGGGTGCATGTACCATTCACGGAGCAGCACCAAGAGTTGCCGCTTGGCGAATTCCGGATCGATGCGCGCCATCGGCAGCATGTGGAACGCCAAGTCCCAGGCCGCGAACCAGGGGTATTCCCACTTGTCGGGCATCGAAAGCACGTCACGGGCGTAGAGGTGCCCCCACTCATGATTACGCCCTTCGAGCCGCTCGGCGGGGGGCGTTGCGACTTCACGATCGCCCTTGAGCCAGTCTGAAACGATGTAGTGGTAAAATTGCTTGGTCCAGAGGAGGCCGCCGTAAGCCTGCCGAGCGACTTGACGATGCGAATCCTCCGCTTGGCTCGGAATCACGGCCGCATAGAACGCATCGGCTTCTGTTTGTCGCTGTGCGAAGGTGCTATCGAAGCCCTTGCCGAAGGAGGCCTTGGCCTTGGTCGCTTCTTCGCTTGCCGAAAGGCGTGTCTCGATAACCCGTTCCTCACCGGCAGGGATTAGCAGACGATAGGGGCGTGTGACCTTGGTTCCCCGCTGGGCCGGATTCACGACGCCCGTCTCTCCGTTGACAACGCAGCGGTGAAAGGCGTCTTTTACGTAGGGGGTGTAACTTTCTTCGTCGTACAGAAGTTGGGTATTCGTTTCGTTTTCGGTAAAGAGCATCGGGGTCGTAGCGCCCGCCGCCATGGGGTCGGCATCGGGGCCATCGGGGTGGGGCCCAAAGGCCCCGGTCAAGGCTTCGAGCGTTTCGTGTTGGGTCGTAAACCGATCGTCCGAGGCGGCGGTGATGGCCGGTTTGAGGGTACACCCTTCATGGCGGCAGCCCCAAATCCACGTGTTGCGAAACCAAAAGGTGGGCAGCACCCACAGCTCGGCCTCGTCAGGACCACAATTGCGTGCCGTAAGGCGAATCAGCGTATCGTCGGCCGAGCCCTTGGCGTATTCGATGGTCACATCAAAGTAACGATCCTCAGCAAAGACACCCGTATCGACCAGTTCGTACTCCCCGTCGTCCCTGCCGCGCCGACGATTTTCCTTCAATAGCTGGTCATACGGATACTCGGCCTGCGGATAGCGGTAGAGCGCCTTGGCGTAGGAGTGGGTCGGCGTCGAGTCGAGATAGTGGTAAACCTCTTTGACATCCTCGCCATGGTTCCCCTCGGGGCCGGTAAGGCCGAAGAGCCGTTCTTTGAGAATCGGGTCGCGACCATTCCAAAGCGCGACGCTAAAGCAGAACCGACATTGGCGATCGGTCCATCCGAGCAGGCCATCTTCGCCCCACCGATAGGCGCGGCTGCGTGACTGGGCGTGGGTGAAATAGCGCCAAGAGTCGCTTCCTTTTGAGTAATCCTCACGGACGGTGCCCCATTGCCGTTCGGACAAGTAGGGGCCCCAACGTTTCCAGTTGATTAGCCGATCGGCATCTTCTTGCAAGCGAAGATGCTCTGTTGTCTGTGGGGACTCGCTAGGATCGGGCACCATGTGGTCCGTTGTTTTGCGTGAAGGGAGAGGGCAATATACGCGAACAACAAGAGAAAAGGCGAGCGGCAGGCGTTCCCGACTAGGCGAACGGTGGGCGATCCTGATTGGGCGAGCGGTGGGCGTTAGCCTACCGATAAGGGGAGGGGCAGTGTGAAGCGAGGGACCCACCAGGGCTCATCGGGGGGCTTACGCCCGCACCGCTCGCCATGGATAGTCGTCTATCCTTTGCCGGAGCGGAGGCCGGCGGCAACGATCGCGGCGACACCCATCAGTGCAAGCAACGATCGGCCATCTTCGAGCCAGTCGATGCCGTTCGTCGGCATTGGGTTTTGCAAAGTGATCGGAGAAACCGCCGGCTTTTTTTCCCTCGCCGTCGCAGGAGTGAACCAACCGATCTTGGTCTTACTGTCGTCGAAAACGGGGGCTGTCCATTGGTTGGGCGAATCGGTCGTAGCAAGCCGTGCCGTCCCCGTCGCGGCGCGTTGGACGGGTTGGAGCTGCGAAACGACCGGCGGAGCAGAAATCTTCTGCGGCAAACCGAGCGTGACGAGTCCTGGAGTAACGAGTCCCTGAGTGACGGGCCCTGGAGTGGCCGGTCGTGGCGCTAGGCCAGGGGGCCCCAGCATGGCACGCGGGCGTGTCGTCGTGGAAGCGATCGTTGAGGAAGAGGGGGCTCCGATATCCGGCGCAAGCGATGCCAGGAAGTTTTTCACGCGTCCCTGAAAGCTGCCGAGCGTGGTCCCCTGCCCTGCCCCGAAGAGAACACCAGCCAGCTCTCCCCGGGCATTGAAAATGGGTCCCCCCGAGTCACCTTGGCGAGCTTCGACATTGAGTTCCACCAGCTCCTCAGGCATTCCAATTTTGGGCGAATAATAAGCCGTACAGCGTCCCGGAGCGGCACGGTAGATTCCGCGGCCATAGCCGCAAATGGTCAGCGGTTCGCCCGGACGTGGTGGTGCGTCTGCCAGCGTCACGGGCTTCGCCGCCGGACGCCAAATAACGAGTGCCGCCAAGTCCCATGTTTCGTCTAACTTGAGTGGGCGAGCTTCACCACGAAAACCGTCCGGGAACAAAACTTCAATCTTGCCTGCCGCATCCCGTACGACGTGCCAGTTGGTGACAACCATGCCGTAACCTTCCCGTACGTCGATGAGGGTGCCACTGCCGTAGGCGGTCCCCCCCGCTTCTTCGACAATTACCCGACAGACTGCCGGGTGGGGCGTTTGCTGCGCAGCGCAAGCTGCGGCGAAGAATAGCATTGCAACGGTCAAGAGGCGGGAGAGGATCAAGCGTCACCTCCCGACTTTTTCACTTGAGGAAGACCGCGCAGAGCCCGATGCTCACGTTGCCGCTCATTATTGAGGATATAGCGAAGCAAGCGGCGACGCACTCGGTGCTGTCGCAACGATTTTGCCGTCGATGTCACTCCGTCCAATCGGAGGTGCGAAAGAAAGGGCGTGCGGTGGGTAGGAAGCATAGCGTCGGCTCTGTCGAGGAGGGGAGAATGACAGGAGCGGCCGCCCAAGAGGTCTTCCATGTGCCTCGGGGGTCGATAGGGTGCGGTTTTATAGAGCCCGATCCATCGGCTCTGGTGCCATGCGTTAAGCAACTCTGGCACTATCCCACGGATATCGGCGTTTGACGGAAGCAACTCACCCACAAAAAACAATCGGCGTCAGGGTTGCCGTAGCAGCGCGTCTTTTCCAAGGTGTTGCAACCCGAACTTCTGGCAGAAGAAAGCCAGACAGGAGAAACAGGATCAACAAGATTTTGATTTGCTGACCTGCTCCAAAATTGCCTCGACAAGACTGTCGGCGGTGGCCACGGTGGCGACAACCGTAGCGTGCTGGCCCGCTTGCTCCAGGGCGGCAGCGGTAAGGGGGCTGATGGCGGCGATCCGGGCCCCGCCCCAATCGTCTTGGCCGGTGCCAAAAAGGCGTACGAGAGAGCGGGCGGTTGCGGGGCTGGTGGCGGTGACCCAGTCGATCTGGCCAGCGCGAAGTTCGGCAAGAATCGCTTCCTCGGCTTCCGTCACATCGTGGCTTTCGTAAGCGACGACTTGCTCAACCACGGCACCTGCCCCAGTGAGCTTTTCGGCAAGCACCTGGCGACCACGGCTTGCGCGGACGAGGAGCACTCGCTTACCAGCAATGTCGGGGGCAAGGGTTTCAGCAAGCGCCTCTGCGCTGTACTCCTGGGGCTGCACGTCGGCGCGTAGTCGCCAAGCGGCGAGGGCTTCGGTCGTAGCGGGGCCGACGGCGGCGATTTTCGCCGAGCCGAATCGGCGGGCGTCACCGCCCCGTTCGTCAAGCCTACCCAAAAACGCTTCGACGCCGTTTCGGCTACTGAAGACAACGTAATCCTCTTCGCTGAGTCGGTCGAGGGCTTTATCAACGGCAGTCCAATCGGCGGGAGGGCTGATAGTGAGGGCCGGT
>JAJRUA010000467.1 GCA_024278035.1 Planctomycetota bacterium
ATGCTTGAACGGTGAGTAGCACCCCGGGGCGTTGCTTTTTCATTTGTAGCATGGAGGTAGCAACATCGAGTGCTCCTGCCTTCCAGAGGCGTTCCGTACAGTCGCCGATCTGTTCGCCCGGCGTGTCGTCGAGGTTGGTTTCTAAGAGAACGATTTTATCAAGGGCGTGCGTTGTTGTCTTTTCCTTCTTACCGACAAAGAGTCGCAATAGGTTCGGGTGATCAAACTCTTTTTGTCCCGCACCATAGCCGATGTGTTCAATCGTCATGGCGGGCATCGCCCCAAACGATTGGACAAGCGTCTTCACGATGGCGGCACCGGTGGGAGTGGTTAACTCGCCGACGACCGGTTTATCAAAATCCGCCAAGGGCACGCCTCGCAGAAGTTCGGCAGTGGCGGGGGCAGGGATGGCGCAACGGCCATGGGCAATTTGGATAAACCCGCTGCCGGTCGGTATGGCCGAACAATGAATTTCGTCCACCCCTAACAAATCCCAACCCATGGCAGAGCCAACAATATCCGCAATCGAATCGACGGCCCCCACCTCATGGAAATGCACCTTTTCAAGGGGCGTGCCATGGGCCTTTGCCTCCGCTTCTCCAAGGCGTGTGAAGATGGCTGTGGCAAGCTCTTTTTGACGTGGCGAGAGCGTGCTGCCGTCGATCATCGCCGTGATGTGGTGCAAGTGCCGATGGGCGTGTTCGGGTTCGTGCTCGACGGTGACCTGCGTTGCCCGGAACGCTTGTTTTTTTACTTCGCGGGCAACCAGTCGGCAGCTCGGAAGTCCTAGGGAATCAATCCCCGCCTGAATCATCCGCAAATCGACCCCCGCATCAACGAGCGCCCCGAGAGTCATATCGCCGCTGATACCGCTAGCACAGTCAAGGTAAGCAATCCGCATAGCTAGGGCCTAAATTCAGGGGGGGGGAACAGAGGAAGGAAGGGCGGGAAAGGAATCCTCCAATTGTAGCGCCGCAAGCGCCCTCACGTCAGCGGGTAGGGGCTCTGCCGGAGACGTTGACCGCGGGAGGAGAAACGCCTAGCTTTCGCTTCACTAAGAAATCCCTTTTCCCTACGTGCTAGCACATGCCGACGAACGATGCCACCAACGATGTCTCACTGGAGACACGCTCGCGGTTGCGACTGTTGCTGGTGGTTGCTGAGGCGGAACAGGCAGAGCGTCTTGGCGAGGCGATCGTCTCCGAGGGAACATGTCGTGTTGAGTTGGACTCAGCCATCGGTGCCACCGCAGCGCTCCAGGCGCTTCGGCTTGAAGCCTACGACGCCCTGATAGCAACACATCTTACGGAGCGTCTTGATACGATTCCACTGGCCGAGGCCTTGCGTGCTGCGGGAGACGAAACACCGCTGGTCGTGCTTGGCGATCAACCGGCCATTGAATTAGAAGCCGACTGCTGGGCGGCTGGGGCCGATGCCTACTGCCACGCTCCTCAGGCAACACCGAGGCATCTCTTTTGGCTACTCAATCGGGCAATCGACCAACGAGAGTTGGCCCGAGAAAATCGCCGATTTCGCCAAGCGGAGCAAAGCCGTCTCTCGCATGAGCATGACGAAACCGAGCGCCTGCTCTCCGAGCAACGAGCGCTTATTCACGAACTCGAAGGTTTGCCAACTCTTTCGGCGGACCGACCGATGCTACTCGACAGGCCTCCTTCAGCAGCGAATTCGCTGCCGGCGTCGATCGCTAAGCGGTACCAAGAACTCTTGCGGGCTTACGTTGTCATGGGAGCCGGAGGGCTTGCTGAGGAGATGCACCGTTTGGCCGAAACACTGGCTGGCGAAGGCTACGCTGCCCCACAGCTTATGGAACTTCACCTGGAAACGCTCGGCAAGCAAGTCGAAGGCCTGGGAAACCGGAGCGCTCGCCACGTGATGACCCGGGCCGATCTGCTGGTGCTCGAAGTGATGGTTCACTTGGCCGAGGCCTACCGGCGACGCTACGTTGAGTCGGCAGGCGATCCTCAACCCTTGGCACCGTGGATTCAGCGGAACGAACCGGCCTTTGTCGCCTGAAATAACGCCTCCTCGCCAGGATGGCGAGGCTATAGCCTCGCCCCCATTTTACTGAAAAACTGAGGCGAGAAACGCGGTACGTCCCTTTCCCTATTTTCTGGCCCAACCCCGGACACACAACGTGGCACCTTCCCTGCCCCCAAACGATGCTGGTGACGATCAAACCACCGTAGCTGAGCTTCGCGACTTGGTCGCCGACTTCGTTGCTGAACGGGAATGGTCGGTCTATCACTCGCCTAAGAACCTTGCGATGTCGATCGCCATTGAAGCGGCGGAGTTAATGGAACACTTTCAGTGGATCGATACCGAAACGGCCAGCGCTGTCGCCGATGACCCCGACCGGCGGGCAGCAGCGGGCGAAGAATTGGCCGATGTGGTCGGCTACTGTTTGGCGATGGCGGGGGCACTGAAAATTGACCTATCACAAGCCGTTCGGGACAAGATGCGGAAGAACCACGCCAAGTACCCTGCCACCGAGTACCGTGGCAAGCCGAGCTACGAGTAGTTCGGTAGAGCAGCATGGACGACGCAGAAATTACGGATGCCTTGCTGTCCTCCGTCGGCTAACGCCGCCGGTTCGCCAAATTATCCCGCCATGCGGTGAAGGGGCTCGTCGGTATCCAAGAAGTCCGCTTCGGCCGAACGATGGTAGTACTGCATCAGATAGGCATCTTCGGGCGAATCGTCATAAAAATTTCGCAAGACGCTCGTTGCCTGAAAGCCAACCTCTTTGAAAAAAAGTTGGGCCGCTAGGTTGGTCTCGCGCACTTCGAGTGAGAGACGCGTGCGACGCTGGCTGCTTAGTTTGCCAATGAGCTTTTCGATCATCTGCTGGGCAACGCCATGCCGGCGCGCCTCAGGATCGACGGCAAAGTTCATAATGTGCAATCGTGTTTTGTGTAGCTCGTAGATCATGAAGCCAAGCACCCGCTCGCCTCGTTCGGCAACCATGCCGATGCAATTACGCTGGCGCAAGCAGCGGATGAACTCCTCTTCTGACCAGGGGAACTCAAACGACGCCTCTTCGATCGCTAGCACTTGCTCCATATCGCGGCGGATCATCCAGCGGATATGAACGCGTAGGCCGGCGGGTTGGACGGAGGGCGTTCTGTTGGTCGTCGCCATGGTGCTTCCTTGCTCTCTATGGCCGTTGCGAAGAAGCAACGGAGGTTGGTTTCACTGCTTTTAAGGATAAGGGCTCAGGAGCGTTGGCCCCAAGGCCTTTTGTTCCGAAGCAGGCGGAAAACTAACAGAACCCTTCGGGCGTGCCAAGACGAACGAAAACCCTTACACAGACTGGACTTGACGCGATTCGCCCTGGGCGTTTTTGGGGGTAAAGGGCCGGGAGCAGCTTCTCAGCCGCCGGCTTCCGCCTGCGGCTAGGCACCCGGGATCCGATTATCGCGGTTGGCCACTTTATGCGGCGAGAAGATGCACGAATCCCATTAACTTTCCTGCCTGTGCTGAGCATGCCGCTTGGGGGCGTTGTATTCTTTGCTGTCCTTTACAGTTCCCCCGCTGCGCGCTTTCTTCATGCCTTCTATCGAAAATCCTCAGCCGCTCTCTCCGGATGAGCTGGAAAAGGCAGGTCGCGACTATCGTCTCTTACGGCGACTGCTGCTGATGACGCTCGTTCTGGCCTGTGCAGGGCCGCTGTCACTCAATCTGGCCGACCCCGACCTATGGGGCCACGTCCGCTATGGCCAAGATTGGCTTGCTGAAGGAAGCCTCCATCGCACGGCAACCCATACCTACACGGCCGTAGGCCATCCGTGGATCAACCACGAAAATCTTGCGGAGCTTTTGCTTGCTACCGGATTCCCGTTGCTCGGCATTCCTGGCATGCTTGCCGCGAAATGTTTGTTGGGGATGGTAATTCTTTGCTTAATGGCGGAGACAGCTAGGCGTCATGGCGTGCGAATTATCACGACTTGGGTTTTCCTGCTTTTGATCGCGTCGAACCTTCAAGCGTTCTTTCCCTTGCGGCCCCAATTGCTGAGTTTTTTGTGGTGTGCCGTCCTGCTTTATGTGCTCGACCATGCGTTTGCTAGTTGGGGCAACCGCCGGACCGACGGGCACCCCAAGCGGCGTAAGACAGATAACCGGCCCGTCAATTGGCGTTGTTACGAAACGACTTGGGGCGTGGTCAGCTATAATCGCCGTAAGACGGACAAGCCGGCCATCAATTGGCGGTGGCTTGCCGTGTTGCCGGTGCTTGTTATTGTGTGGACCAACTCTCATGGAGGATTCGTCGCAGGGCTTGCGATTTTGCTGACCTTCTTAGGGGGGCGAGCTGCGGAACTCGTTTGGCGGCGAGGCATCGCCTTCTGGCGACCAGCGGCGGGCCTCATCGCCCTTGGAGTGGTCTGTTTGCTCGCAACGCTTCTGAATCCTTACGGCTTGGGTCTTCACAAATGGATCGCCGCGTCGCTCGGCACAGCACGGCCTGAGATTACCGAATGGCTGCCTGTGCAACCGGGCAACCCGGTTTTTTGGCCTTTTATGACTCTTGTCGCAGTGACCCTGTTGGCCTTTATCTTTACAGAAAAGAAACGCGATCCGGTCAAGATGCTGATTCTCCTGCTGGTCGGCTGGCAGGCGGCGTCGCACCTTAGGCACATCGCGTTCTTTGCCCTCCTATGCGGATTTTGGTTGCCAACGCATCTCCAATCGGTCTTCGGACGTTTGCGTGAGCAGGCGGCTCAGGGGCTTCCCGTAACTCAGCTCGGACGCTGGCAACGGGCTACTATGGTTACTGCCCTTGCGGTGACGATCTCTTTGCAAACGCTCTTCGTCGGCCAGCGGCTTAGTTCGTTGCCCGTCTCACGGTTCACCTACCCG
>JAJRUA010000468.1 GCA_024278035.1 Planctomycetota bacterium
ATTCGTTCCTTGGACAGCTCCCCTGCCGGGGCGACGATCATGATCGTATCGCCAGGAGAAAGGCCCTTGGGCTTTACCGGTACCATCTCTTCAGCGAAGGCCGGTAGGGCTAGCAGAAGCAGAGCGGCAACAAGCGGAGAGATGCGAGAGGCAGGGAGCATGATGAATGGGGTAAAGAGAGTCAAGCAAGAGATGGAAAATCCCAGTACGAATGAATTTTTAGCCCCTGGCGCAAGCCGGGGGTTGAACTGAGGGAACCCCCGGCTTGCGCCAAGGGCTAACCAATAACGCTTAGTGTACTCGCCCCAGCGCAACGGACTCCCTTCAAGTCGCGCAGGCGTTTGTCGCTATTTTTCCTTTGTGCTTTCTACCTACGGGCTCTAAGCGGGCGGCGTGGTCGCGACCACACGGTTGAAGTGCAGGCGGACTTCTCCCGATACCACACGGCGAACCCCCTCGACCAGGCAATCAGGCTCGTTGTCCTCCTGGCCGCGGCGGATTACCTCGGCAAGCGGTAGGCCATGCGGTACAGAGAAGGTTGTCTGGTTGATGATTTGATTTCCCGCGTCAAGTTCCGGCACGATAAAGTGGCACGTCGCACCGTAGGTCAGCATGTGATTGGCGTAGGCCTCGTGGTACGGCTTCATTCCGGGGAAGCTGGGCAACAGGCCGTGGTGGAGGTTGATGATTCGGCCTCCGGCGTACTTCCAGCAGCTAGCGGCGGGAAGAATTCGCATGTAGCGGGCGAGGATTATGTAATCAACCTCCAACTCATCGCAGATTGAAATAAGCTGGTCGTCATCGGGTGAACCATCGTCATTGCCTATCTGGCGCCAAGGAACATCGAACTGTTCTGCCAGCCGACGACACTTCTTCCGATTACTAATCATCACGGTCGCTTCGCCGCCGATGTGGCCATCGCGAATCGCCCGAAGTAGGGCCAGCGGCGTCTCTTGGCGGTAAGTAACACAGATTGCAAGACGCGGCTTGCGCCGAAGGTCGGGGCTCCAAACTCGGATCGAAAGGCCGGTCGCCTTCGCCACGCCCTCCATAGCTTCGGCAATGGCCGGGTACTGACCGTCAAGAACTTGGACACGGGTGAGCATCGAGAAGACCGACTCGGTCCCCTGATCGTACATCTGAATCTCGGAGATATTCGCCCCGAGCTGGGTCAAAGAGTGGACGATCGGATCCGCAAGCCCACGGTTGTCAGGACCAACGGCAGTGATGATAGCGCGCATAGCAGGAAGTTAGCGAAGGGGAAAAAGCGAAACGGATGACAAAAATCCTAACATGGTCACCTGATGCGTGGCAGGCATCATCTCCCCGTTAGCTGCCCGACGTGGGCCATCGTCTCAGGCAACTCTTCCCAAAGATGACGCAAGGTTAAGAGGTCAAGGCCCATCGGCTTGAGGACCTCCTCAGGCGGAGCGGGCAGACGACGATCCTCAATCGAACCACGACCAAACCGGGTGGCTAGGTAATTGGCAATAACGACCACGTGCGCCAGCGAACGGCCCTCTTCGGGGCAGTCGATCGGGTGATGGTGGTAGTCGATCGCTTCGATGATGCGTTCCGGAAAGTCCGATCGCCAAGCGACGTAGGCCCCCAGTTGGGCATGATCGAACCCAAGCACCTGTTGCTCCGCCTTTTCCAAGGAGAGACCGACCCTTAGACGAACCATTACACGGGGCACCAGTTTCTCAAGATGCTGGTTGATGAACAGCAAACCCAGGTCGTGCAACAAACCGGCCAGATAGGCTTCATCCGGTTGGCTGTACTTGCCTTTGGCAGCGACCAGTCGCGCGACGGAGGCGACACAAACCGAGTGGTCCCAAAGTCGTTCGGGATCAATTCCTCCAACAGGGGTTGGCTTGCTGAAAAGGTTGCCGATTGAAATCGTCAAAGCAAGGTTCCGCACCCGATCGATGCCGAGCATGGTTACTGCCGTCTTGAGATCGGCGACCGGGTTACGCAGACCGCAGTAGGCGGAGTTGACCACCTGCATAAGACGAGCGGCGATAGCAGGGTCTTGCTCAATCACGGCCAGCATGTCGTCTGCATCGGAATCTTCATCACCGGCGACTTGCAACACCTTCTCCGCCACGACTGGCAACGTGCAGAGCGACCCCAGCTTCTGAAACAGCGGCTCGATCGAGGGGTGAATTTCCTTCACGCAACGGGGCATGAAGATAAAGTCGTCGGCGATAGCAGCTTCGGTTGACACGGCGTTTGGCTAAAAGAGGGGGGGGCATAAGTAACGTACGCCCTGGGACGGGCTTTAGAGGACCAGGAGGCAACAGTTTCGGCCTTCCGTAGCTCGTTTACCCATGCCATCGCAAGAGCCAGGCTAATCGGCACGACCTGCACAAAATGACACGGTTTGGCGTCAGCATGTCACGCGGGCCCAGTTCGTTCGGAAATCGTCCCTACCGCGTTCTAGGTTTTAGGAGCCCGTAATTTGAACCTATAGTGCTATTTGGAATGGCAACCTAGGCGGCGAACAATTCTCCTTGCTCCCAAGCTAATAAGCCTGTTATGCCAACCACAATCACCGAAGAAACTCTTCCTGCTGCGTCTGAAGAAACCCCGAATGGTGGCGAACAACGGCTTGAAGCCCTACTGAACCGAATTCATCGCCTAGCCGTGGAAGAAGATATCCCCACGGGGATTGTTTCAGGAGGACCTCCCAGGCCAACTCTTCCGACAGAGCCAGAAGCTGTCCCCACGGTAAAAAAGGTAGAGCCGTGGTACCCGCACGAGCCAGAATCCTTTGCCAAGGCGGGACTCTCCGGCTCGGAGGTAGAGAACTTGATTCTCAAGTACCTCAACTCTCAGGCAGAGGCCTCGGGGCGTGACCTGTCCGATCAAATCAAGCTACCATTTCGGTTGATTGAGCCACTGATGCAATCGATGAAAGACGATCATCTTGTGGCTCACAAGAGGACAGCCGTCATGAATGATTACGTCTTCACATTGACCGAAGCAGGCCGCGACCGGGCGAAAAAATTAGCGGACCATTGCTCTTATTACGGCTCAGCTCCCGTGTCGCTTGATGTTTATGTTGAAAGTGTCGCCGCCCAGACAATCTCGGCACAGCATCCGAGCGAAGAAGACCTCAGCCGGGCGTTTAGCGATCTCTTAATCGACGAGCGGATGCTCTTACGGCTCGGACCGGCTATCAACTCGGGCCGCGGCTTGTTCCTCTACGGTGCGCCAGGCAACGGCAAGACGAGCATCGCCGAGCGAGTGACCGCCGCCTTTGGCGAGTACGTTTGGATTCCTCGTTGCCTCGGGATCGATGGCGAGATCATCCGGCTTTACGATCCCAGCATGCACGAGGACGCTTCGATCGACTCGGCAGGTGGCCTGATTGACGACCGCAAGGTGGATAACCGTTGGATCCGCATCAAGCGACCTACGATCGTCGTCGGCGGCGAGCTAACGATGGACTCGCTCGAAGTGACGCTCAACACGGTGACCAACATTAGCGAGGCCCCGCTCCAGCTCAAGAGCAATTGTGGCACGCTCGTGATCGACGACTTCGGTCGCCAACGGATGTCCACCGATGAACTACTGAACCGCTGGATCGTGCCGCTCGAAAAAAGGTACGATTTCCTCAATCTATCCAGCGGTAAGAAAATCCAGGTTCCGTTCGACCAGCTCATTATCTTTTCGACGAACCTTGAGCCCAAGGATTTGGTAGACGACGCCTTCTTGCGACGGATTCCGTACAAAATTGAAGTCGTTGATCCTGAAGAAGCGGCTTTCCGCAAGCTGATGGAGATCATGGCGAAGATTTTGGATGTGAAGTACGACCAGGAGGCTGTCGATTACGTGGTCAAAACGCATTACCTTGCTGTGGATCGTCCCTTCCGCTGCTGTCAGCCTCGCGATTTGTTGCTCCAAATCAGCAATTACTGCCATTACACGAAGCGGCCAGCCGAAATGTCGAAGGAAAATTTTGATTTTGCTGTTGAGAACTATTTCGCAGTGATGTAACAAACTGGCCCAATAGCCGCTGAGCTTTATTGAACCACAATTACCCCCCTCCCCTTTTGGGGGGGAGGGGCTAGGGGAGGGGGTTTTAGAACTCTGTTATGGTTCAGCCCCCTCCACTACCCCCTCTCCGTTTACGTCGCCACTTCTGAGAGAGCTTCCGATGACTCCACGCCAAATCATGCTTGTACAGCAGTCCTGGTCACAGCTATTGCCCGTCGAGGACATGGCAGCCCGGCTGTTCTACCGCCGGTTGTTTGAGATGGCTCCCGAGATGCGATCGAGCCTATCGCTTTCTGTCTGCGAGCAAAGCGACCACCTGCTAGCAACGCTCGCCTCGTCGGTTGCCGATTTAACACCGGAGGAGGATACCGCTTTGTTTGAAGAGCGATTCATGGTCGACTTCGGCTTCTCCACCGAGTTCCGTTCGGAGATTGAGTCGGCCTTCCTTTGGATGCTCGACCAAGTCCTCGGCGACCGCGACGCCCACGCCACCAAGCAAGCCTGGGCCGATTTCCTACCAACGCTTACCTTCTGCGAGTCGCTTGAACCCGTCGGTGCTTGAGTAACTACTCCTACAAATCCAAAAGAAGAATCACGGATTTCGCGGATGGCTTCCATTCGTGCTCGGTGGCCTTGCTGACCAACTAACCCCATGAAAACACAGGCATTGCCAGCGTCACAAACCAGTTAAGTATTTTACATCGGAGAGCGGTTTCGATTTCTTGTTTAACGAACTCACGATTTTCGAGTCGGTCACGCGAAGCTACATTTCATGCGGTGCATAGCCGTTTCGCCGAGGCACCTTTTGTGATAGCCGATCGACTCTTTTCACGCTTTGCGGCCCTCACGACGAATTCGCCGTAGGTGGTCGGATCGACGGCCAAGTGAACCTTAGACCCTATCGATCACCCGTACTGTCGAGAATCTTGAAACCGAACATCGGGATAAACGACTCACGCTATTAACGCCCAACTTTTAGGACTTCGAGAAGGTTCAGGTTTCAGCCGCGTGAAGTATACCACTGGCAGTACTGAAGCAAGCACTCACGAAGTGGCACCGAAGGTTGCCGCTGGGGCAGGCAGGCCGCGTTTAACTTCGTTGATGCGGTACCCAAAACCGGGGCCTTTGAGGGAAGAAAGATTGATCTTTCCATCGCGACGTCGGTAGAGCCCTGGGTGAACTTTTTCCTCAGCATGGGAAGCACCAGGATAGAATTGCATGGCGTTCGTCTCGACTCCCATGAGAGTTTTTCCATGAGCGGCAAGGAGAACGTGCGGCGCCTGCGCAAGCATTGGATTCGTCAGGTCTTGCACCATAACCTCCATGCCATGAGCCTTCGCCCAACAGAGCATGAGCAAGGCACCCGTAAGTGTCTTGCAGGTTTTCAAGGCAACACCGGTCCACCCTAGCGATTTCCCCAGACGAACCAATTGCCAATTGTGGGCGCTCTCGTCCATCAGTAGCAACTTACGCTCTGAAACCTCATGGACTTTGATTTGGTGAGCTTCTAGGTCGTAGGGAAAAGGTTGCTCAATATAAAGAATACGATCGTAGATTCCCGGTTCTTCGCGCGCTAGCCTGTCTAAAATTTCCACGACGTACGCCGGGTTCATCACTGTGCAGTTAAAGTCGGCTGTCAGGTGAGGCACCGATTGAGCGTCGGCGGCAAGTCCCACACGGACCAAACGCTCATAATCCCACTCGGCATCGGTGCCGCGTAGCTTGATTTTCAGACAACTCAACCCATCTCGTTCGATCCAGTCCCCAAGTAGCACAGGGTGTTCGTCCACGGGCTCCGTTCCATCCAAATCCTCTTTTGAAATTGGATCGAGCCCACCAACCAAATGCCAAGCCACAAGGGATTGCTCTCGATCATTGGCAAGGAAATCGCGTGGATACTTTCCCTTAAAATCGACACCTGAACCGGGGTCGGCTTCCAGATAATAGGAGAGATCGTGATTCATGTACTGCGGGCCGAGCGCCTCAAACACGGGCACTTCGTGTAACTTGCCATAGGCATCGTACAAGGCAATATCGAAAGGCGAGCAGCAGACCAAAGCAGCAAGCAGAGGGAGAGCCACTTCCTGATCGTTCTCCTTCTGCCACCGTTCCATCTCTTCTTGCAGTACCTCTTGCTGGAAGGCATGTCCAATTTCCATGGGATGACCAACCGTGTCAAACACCGACCATCGCTGGGCCAATCGTGAACAAAAGTTGCACAGGGCCTCGTAGCGAGTCGCATGGGGAATCGTCGAAGGCCAAACCCACTGAATGCTAAGTGGCGTTTCGCCCCAGCCTGTGGCTCGGTGACCTTTCTCATCTTCGACCGTGATCTTGACTCGAGCACACGTTACCGAGGTAAGCGTCTCGGCACCAAACTTCAGTGGTAC
>JAJRUA010000469.1 GCA_024278035.1 Planctomycetota bacterium
ACGAAGGCGGAATCCGGATTGCGAAATGAGGAATGACTCGCAAAGCGCTGAGTGACTTCGGTTATTCCGCAATCCGCAATCAAATCCTCCGGTCGCTGACGCTCGCGGCTCGCCTTAATTGGTCGCTGGCCTGCCGTGCTCAGGATACTCTCCTCGATGATTTTGTCTTTCGGCCATTTACAGGGTCGTGAACAATGCCTCGGGCTGTCATACTGAAGCGGCTGGTCGCCTCGGGTCGCCAGTCTCCCTCCTACAGACCGCCCGCCGATGCTTACGACTTTCTTCCTGAATGGCCTAACCCGCTTTATGAGCGGTGCGAGCGTCCGTTGGATTGATTGTCAGCCCGACACGTGCCAACGGGTTTATTTTGCGAACCATACGAGCCATATCGATTTGGTGCTGGTTTGGTCTGCCCTGCCCCGTGAAGTTCGCCGACTCACCCGCCCGGTGGCGGCCAAGGACTATTGGGATAAAGGGTGGATTCGCCCCCATATCGCCAAGGCCTACAATGCCATGCTGATCGATCGGCGGACGATTAAGGTCCACCAAAGTCCGATCGATATTATGATTAAAGAGATGGGGGACCAATACTCCGTGATCCTCTTTCCCGAAGGGGGCCGCTCCGATGGCCAGCAAGTCGGTAAGTTCAAGAGTGGCCTCTATTACCTCAGCAAAAAACGCCCGGACCTAGAACTTGTACCCGTTTACCTTCACAACATGGGGCGTGTGCTGCCGCGCGATGAGTACCTGCCGGTGCCGCTCTTGGCGAGCGTAACCTTTGGGCCGCCGATGTGGCTTGAGGCGGAAGAGACCAAAAACGAGTTCCTCGCCCGCGCACGCCAGGCGGTGCTGAACCTCGCTCCCAAAGAAGAAGATTAAGGCCCCAATTACATGGCACAAGAAAACTGGGTTCTCGCTCTAACGATCGTTCCTTTGCTCGGCTTGGCAACGCTGGCCGGCATGGTGCTTGCGCGCCAGCCGCAGTTGGGCATGAACCCCGCCGCGATCGACGCCTTCAATAGCCGCATTCGCAGTTGGTGGATTATCTGTGCGCTGCTGACAGTGGCGTTTCTCAGCAAAACGCTGACTGTCGTCTTGTTCGGCTTCATCAGTTTTTGGGCCCTTCGAGAGTTCATCACGCTCACGCCCACCCGCCTGTCGGACCACCGTGCCCTGTTTTGGGTCTTCTTTTTCTTTACGCCTTTGCAGTACGTGCTGGTCGGCCAAGATGCCTATGGCTTGTTTAGTGTGCTGATCCCTGTCTACGCCTTCCTTTTTATTCCTATGCGAATCGCCATTGCGGGGGATCCCAAACGGTTCCTTGAACGGGCGTCGAAAATCCAGGCGGGGCTCTTGATCTGCGTTTACTGCCTGAGCTACGCCCCCGCCTTGCTTTACCTTGACAACCCGATGCTTACGCATAGCGACAACGCTCGGTTACTGTTTTTCTTAGTAACGCTGTCGCTGTTGTCCGAAGCGGTGCAGTACGCTTGGAGCCGCCTCTATGGCAAGCATGTTATCGCGCCAGAAATCAACCAGAGCCGCACCTGGGAAGGTTTCCTTGGCTCCTCAGCAACGATTGCCTTAATCGGTGCTGCGATTTACGAGATGGGTGCCACCCCTTTCGCCCAGCTTTGGCATGTGGTGCTTGTGTCGCTCTTGATTGCCGTGATGAGCTTCGCTGGGGCCATGACCATGTCAGCCATCAAACGAGACCGGCGTGTCCAAGACTATGGCACCCTTATCGAAGGCCATGGCGGAGTGCTCGACCGCATCGACGGCCTTTGCTTCGCCGCCCCCGTTTTTTACCATGTCGCACGGCGATTGCTTGAGGCTTATTGAGTCCTGCACGGGCCAAGCGACGGGCCACAAGCGACGGGCCTCAATAACTCTTCAATTCACCCACCAACGCTGTCATGCTTTCTTTTGCGTCGCCGAAGAGCATCCGGGTGTTGTCGTAGTAGAACAGCGGGTTATCGACGCCCGCATAACCGGCGGCGCGGCCCCGCTTGAGCATCACCGTGCGGTGAGCGGTCCAGACCTCAAGGACCGGCATGCCAGCGATCGGACTGTTGGGATCGGTCAGGGCACTTGGGTTCACGATGTCGTTGGCTCCGATGATGAGCACGACATCCGTCTCAGGGAAATCGGCGTTGATTTCGTCCATCTCAAAAACGATGTCGTAAGGAACCGAGGCTTCGGCCAAGAGGACGTTCATGTGTCCCGGCAACCGGCCGGCGACGGGGTGGATGGCGAAACGCACCTGAATCTCTTTCTTGCGAAGAATAGCGACAACTTCGCAGACCGCGTGCTGGGCCCGGGCGACGGCCATTCCGTAGCCAGGGACGATTACCACACTCCGGGCAGCGAGCAATTCGGCGGCAAGTTCATCGACCGACGTTTCGCGCACTTGGCCCGCTTCGCTCACCTCGCACGAAGCGGCGGCTGCGGTGGTGCCGGTCCCCCAACCGCCGAAGACGACGTTGGCGATCGACCGGTTCATCGCTCGGCACATGATGTAACTAAGAATCGCACCGCTAGCGCCGACCAGGGCACCGGTTACGATCAACAGGTCATTCGAGAGCATGAATCCCGCAGCAGCAGCGGTCCAGCCGGAATAGCTATTGAGCAGCGACACGACGACCGGCATATCGGCACCACCAATGGCGGCGACCAAGTGGACGCCAAGCAACAGGGCAATGATCGTGGCAACGAGGAGCCACATCAACGGATTGCCAATCCCCATTATTAGCAAAACTCCCAAAGTGAGGCTCGCCAATAGGGCCATAAGATTTAGCAGATGCCGGAAAGGCAAGTGCAATGGCTTACCCGAGAGTGTGCCCCGCAGCTTGAAGAAAGCGACGACCGAGCCGGTGAACGTGATCGCTCCGATCCAGACAGCAAGGTAAACCTCAAAAAGATGGATCGCATGGCCAACGGCGCTTTCGCTCGGTTCATCGAAAAAGCTAGCGAAGCCAACCAGCACGGCTGCTGCACCGACGAAGCTATGCAGCACCGCCACCATCTCAGGCATTGCCGTCATCGCGACGCGAGCGGCCATCACGGCACCAATGGCTGCCCCGACTAAAACGGCCACGGCCACAAACGTCAACCCACGGGGTGTCATTTCACCTGCCGTGAACGTTGCGGCAATAGCAATCGCCATGCCGATCATGCCAAAAAGTGCCCCGCGCCGTGCGGTCTCTTGGCTGCTAAGCCCCTTGAGACTCAAGATGAACAACACCGAAGCGACAAGGTACGGAAGCGAGAGTAGAACGTGATTCAAGGGAAGGGACCCGTGATTGACAGCTAGAGGCTACAGGTGAACTAAAAATCAAAGGATTGGTAACAGCCGCAGAAGGGGAGCCAGCGGTTTTTTTGGTTCTTGGCTTTGTTTCCCAGGGCGATTCAATCTCTTCGGAACATCGCCAGCATTCGGTGGGTTACCCAAAAACCGCCAGCGACGTTGATCATGGCAAGCAAGATCGCAGCCAGCCCAAGCAGAGCGGCAATGCCAAGGCCGCCCCCCTCTTCAGTCAAGGGAGCGATGGCACCGCCATGCAACAAGCCGCCAATGATAATGATGCCACTGATCGCGTTCGTCACTGCCATCAAGGGCGTGTGCAATGCGGGCGTGACGTTCCAAATGATCTGGTAGCCGATAAAACAGGCCAGGACAAATACCGTCAGATGCTGGACGAACGCTTGTAGCTCGGTCCCAGAATCTGCTTCGGCACCTCCTCCTACTCCAAAACGTAAGAACGCCCAGCCAGCGGCCAGCAACAAGCCACCCGCAACAAGGAACGTATCGAACCGCGTTGGCGAAGGAATCTCTTCCGCTTCGGCAGCCACCGGTCGGGGGGCTGGCTTGGGTGGCGGAGCGGGAGGAGCAGGGGCCTCGGGCGGGGGCCAACTGACCGTGCCATCGTGTGTGACGGTCATCGCACGCGTTACTTCGTCTTCCATGTCAATCTCGGGCTCCTCACCACCAAGGTGCTTCACCAGATTGACCATCACGTTCGAGTAAAGCGAACTCGCTGTGTTCGCCATCCGGCTGGGCAAGTCGGTGTAGCCGATCACCGTAACACCGTGCTCGACGACCGCTTCACCCGGCTGTGTGTATTCGCAGTTGCCCCCCTGTTCACCCGCTAGATCAACCACTACTGAGCCAGGCCGCATTCGTTCGACCATATCCTTCAGCCAGAGCTTGGGAGCGGGCCGACCGGGGATCAGTGCCGTCGTGATAACGATATCCACCTCTTCCGCTTGCTTACGGAACAGGGCGAACTCGGCATCAAGAAACGCCTGCGACATCTCTTTTGCGTAGCCGCCAGCTCCGTCGCCCGATTCTTCCATGTGGATCGTAAGGAACTCGCCGCCGAGACTTTCGACCTGGTCTTCCGTAGCCGCGCGCGTGTCAAAAGCACGGACAATGGCCCCCAGGTTTTTTGCCGCGCCGACTGCCGCCAGTCCTGCGACCCCGGCACCAATCACGAGCACTTTGGCGGGTGGCAATCGTCCGGCAGCGGTCATTTGGCCACCAAAGAACCGCCCAAAAGCGTTCGCTGCTTCGATCACTGCCCGGTAGCCAGCAATGTTTGCCATCGCGCTGAGGGTGTCCATCGACTGGGCCCGGGTGATGCGTGGCACCACATCCAAAGCCAAAGCACTCACCCCTTGCTTGGCTAATTTTTGGAGCAGCTCATCATTCGAGGCCGGCTGTAAGTAGCAAGCCAGAATAGCGCCCCGTTTCAGTCGCCCAATCTCTTCGTCGCTGGGAGCGCGGACCTTGAAGACCGCATCGGCGTCGGCCCAAACGTCGGTGACATTGCTCGTGACATCGGTGGCGATTTTGGCCCCTGCTTTGCGGTAGGCATCGTCGCTAAAGCCGGCGGCCTGGCCCGCTCCCGACTCGACCACAGGCTGATGCCCCAGTTTGACGAGGCGCACCACCGAATCAGGGGTGCCGGCGACGCGGCATTCACCGGGGAAAATTTCCTTGGGGAGGACGATCCGCATGGCGGTTTTTGTCTCGCTTACAGGAAGAGCTGAGAGAGTTTTTCAATCGGTAAAGTGGATTCACCCCAATATAGCACAAATGGATTTTTCGGGCAGACTGCTAGTGCCAGCGGCCCAGGACGATTGCAAAGTCCGATGTGGTCCACAGGCGGATCCTTCCGAACCCGTTGCCTCGGTTGGCTTTAGGTATTTGAACCGCGAAGGAACCATAAAGACACGAAGGACACAAAGAAGAAAAAAGGAAGACAACCGCTAAGCCACGCTAACGCAAGGAAGGTGGAGATTTGAGCATCAGAAGATCGGTGTTTTTTCTTTAGTGCCTTCGTGGTTCAGGTTTCCGCACGTTCCTTCGCTCCGTTGCGGTTCATTTTTCCAATAGGAATTCAGGAGCCCACTGGCGAGCCGGAGCGGAGGTCCTGACCGCCTGTTTGGCAAACTACCCGTGGAAATACCGAATGGGCCGTAAGTGTTCGGCGTTTCCGGACCATCGTGGTGCAGACCACCAAGTGGTCCAGGCAGGTGGTCTAGGGGAATGGGGGTGTACCTCAAGGGCTTCACAGGCTGCGGTAGAAACACCGATTCTAGCCAAGGGAACACCAATTTCATGTGATCTTCCGCCCCAACAATTGAGGCGAGGAGCCGCTTTGCTTATAAGTGTTGACGGGTGCGTACTCACTTAGAGCCTATCCCAGAACCTATCAGGAGGCGTCCAGCGGTCGAGAAAGACGGACGTGCAGTTAGTGCTTTGACAACTCTTAGAATTAGGGTGCTGGCTGGCAGAAGAACTTACGGCAAAACAACTTCTGTCAGCCAGCACCCTAATTTTTGATCTTGCCAAAGCACTAGACTGAAATACAAAAAAACGGAACCAAAGAAGGAAGAAGGTAGTGTCGATGGAGCAAAATCAAAGTGGAGAGAAAGCGAGCGGCGTAGAAGCAGATCGTCAAATTTTGCGGACGGCACAAGGAGAGGGCTTCCTCCCAACGCTTCGTGCCTACCTGGGCCTTTCAGGCCCGGGGTGGCTGCAAAGTGCGCTGACACTTGGCGGCGGATCGCTAGGCGGTAGTTTGTACCTTGGCATCCTCGCTGGCACGAGCCTGCTTTGGCTCCAGCCGCTTGCAATGATTCTGGGCGTCATCATGCTCAGCGCGATCAGCTACGTGACTCTCTCCACCGGCAAGCGGCCCTTTCGTGCCATCAATGAACACATCAATCCTGTACTCGGTTGGTCATGGATTCTCGCTACGCTCATGGCGAACATGGTTTGGTCTATGCCGCAGTATTCGCTCTGCTTTGCCGTTTTTGAGCAAAATCTCTTTCCCGAAGTGTTCCAGGGCGATGGCCTTCTCGCGCCAGGGGACGAGGGGAGCCACCTTGGCAAATGGGTCGTATCAGCGTTTGTTCTCTTCGTTTGCACAATCGTCACCTGGAGCTACGGTAGCGGAAGCTGGGGCATCAAGCTCTACGAAATTTTGCTGAAGTGGGTGGTCGCTCTTATCGTACTCTGCTTTATAGGGGTCGTTGCCCGCATGTCGTTTACCGGCGAAGGCATTGACTGGGGAGCCGCCCTTTACGGGTTTATTCCGAATCTGAACTATCTCTACCAACCAGTTGCGACATTCGATGCCCTGCTTGATACGATCACCGACACCGAGGCACGGCGCTACTGGAGCGACCTCATTGTCAGCCAACAACGTGATGTGATGCTTGCTGCCGGTGCGGCAGCCGTTGGCATCAATATGACTTTCTTACTTCCCTACTCGCTTCTTGCACGGGGCTGGGACAAGACGTTCCGAGGCTTGTCGATCTTTGATCTTTCGACCGGCATGTTCATCCCCTTTATCCTGGCGACTAGCTGTATCGTGATCGCCTCAGCCCAGCAGTTCCATACGAAACTGCCCGACGGGTTTGTCCTCACGACTGCCGGTGAAATCGAAGTCCCGGAGAAATTCAGCAAACCGTACGAAGCCATACTCGCCAAACGGGCCAGCGCAGCCGAATCGGGCGCGTACGATACGGGACCAGCCAGCAATGCCGAGCGATTGGTCGCCGCCACGCTCGTTAAACGTGACACCTACGACTTGGCCAAGTCCTTGGAAAAATTGTTCGACGCAGGCAATGAAAAGGGCAATTCGACGGGGAAATTGATCTCGAACGTCGTGTTTGGTGTCGGCGTTATAGCGATGACGATGTCTTCGATTTCGCTAATGATGCTCATCTCGGGGTTTGTCATCTGCGAAGTGCTCGATCGTCCGGCCACCGGCTGGATTTTCCGATTGGGTTGCATGGCCTCGTCGGTAGGTGTTCTCTGGCCTTTAGTTTGGGGGGGAGGGGCCCGTGCCTGGCTAACGGTCATTGCCGGCGTCTACGGCGCGATGCTTCTGCCGATTGCTTATGCCACGTTCTATGTGATGATGAACAAAAAGAGTCTGCTCGGCGACTCCGCCCCGACTGGCGTGGCACGCCTCGTTTGGAACACGCTGATGGGGGCTGCCGTTATCGCCGCCTCAGCCGCTGGCATCTCGGCAGTCTACAAGAAGGCTGGCACGACCGGCATCGGTTTTGTCATTGCCTACATTGCCGTGGTGCTTGTCGTACAGTTCGCGCGACGTGGGAAGCATAAGCAGGGCGTTTCATAGCAAGCGGGTTGGCGCTAGCGCCGACAGATAGGTAACCGTTCACAGCTCCCCAGCAAAAGAAACCGCGTAACTACTCAGCGGCGATTGGTATGACCCGCCAATCAAATTTTCGGTAGAGCATATTGGTAAGGAGTTTACCAGATGCTTGAAGTCCCGCCCAATCTCTCCGAACTTTCGGTTCAGGACAAAGACTCGCTGATTGTTCGCCTGTTTGCCGCAATCGAGGATTTGCAGGCTCGGATGACCTTGCTTGAGTCTGAGAACCAAGAGCTGCGTGGGAAGCTGGCGAAAAACAGCCAGAACAGTAGCAAGCCTCCTTCGACCGACGGCTACAAAAAGCCGAAGCCCAAGAGCCTGCGCAAACCGAGTGGCAAGCAATCGGGAGGGCAGAAAGGTCACTCGGGAGCGCGGCTCCAGCGGGTTGACCCTATGCCTAGACAATGGCCAGACCACACGATCATTCACTCGGTAGCACACTGCCAAGAATGTGGCCCCTCGCTGCAGCAGAGCCCCGTCACTGGCCGTCGCAGTCGTCAGGTGATCGATCTTCCGCCGCTGAAGTTGGAAGTGACCGAGCATCAGGTCGAACTCAAAGAGTGCTCTCATTGCAAGTTCCAAAACGAAGCCGCCTTTCCGGCAGAAGCGAAAACTTCTGTGCAATACGGTTCGCGGATCAAGTCGCTGTTGGTTTATCTGAACCAATACCAATTGTTGCCTTACGAGCGAACCGCGCAATTGGTCGAAGACCTGTTTTCACGCACGATTAGCCAGGGAACGCTTTCTGCTTGGAACAGGGCTTGTTTTCAGCATTTGGAATCGACCGAAGAGAGAATCCGCCAGGCGATTCTTGCCAGTGATGTGGTTCACTTCGACGAGACAGGCCTACGATCGCAAGGCAAGCTGCACTGGCTTCATGCTGCGTGACGTTTTACGGCCTGCACGCCCGTCGAGGCCAAGAGGCGATGCTCGATCTTGGTATTCTGGAGCATTACACGGGCTGCGCCGTGCATGACCATTGGAAAAGCTATTTCTTGTTTTCGTGCAATCACTCGTTGTGCAACGCACACCATCTGCGTGAACTGACTTACCTTGCCGAGCAAGAGAAACAGGCTTGGGCCAAGTCGATGATTGCCCTTCTGCTGGAAGCGAAAAAGGCAAGTGAGTCGATGCCGGAAAATTGTCTTTCAGAAGATTCTTCCGAACTGGCCTCGATTCTTTTTCGATATAACGGCTTGATCCAGAAGGGACTTGCCCAAAATCTTCCGTCACCAAAAGGGAAGTCAAAAAAGAAAAAACGGGGACGCCCGAAACAATCGAAAGCCAAAAACCTGCTCGATCGTCTTCGAGATTTCAAAGACCAAGTCTTGGCATTTTTAGTCCATCCACGAGTCCCCTTCGACAACAATCAGGGCGAACGCGATATTCGGATGGCCAAGCTCAAACAGAAAATATCGGGTTATTTTCGTGCTCCCGATGGTGGCGATTTCTTCGCTCGTATTCGCGGCTACGTCTCGACCCTACGCAAAAATAACCTGAATATCCTCGACAGAATACAATCCACCTTCGATAAATCGCCCATTCTACGGGCGTTTATCAACGTCGCTGAGTAGTTACCAAAATAGTTTTAGAAGTAGCTTCCAGTGAAGGACTTACGACCCGTCGAGCCGAAGCTCTACCACATGGGATTCCGTGGTCGGATTGCACGCAGCACTTTGGCCGATGCCAATCAGAGACGCGACTGGCGAATCTACGCCGACTTTGCCCATCTTCTGATCGCCCGTGCGCGAAAGCTGTACATCAACGAGCCCTTCGGTGTCGATCTGAAAGGAACGGCCTACGCAC
>JAJRUA010000046.1 GCA_024278035.1 Planctomycetota bacterium
AGGGGCAGCTAGAAGATAATTGTCGGTAGAGTGGTCAGTTCGCTGGTGCTGGGCCCGGATCGATGGTGGAGCTACCCGAATCGATGTAGCCACCATCGTAACTTCCGCCATAGGAAGGCAATTCGTACCCTCCTCCTCCTTGCCAGTCGCCGCCGTTGTAACCGTAGGTCTGCATGCCCGGATCGTAGGCACAACTGGCGTCAACGATCCCTCCGCCGTAGCCACAACCGGGGTCATAAGCAACGGGAGGAGCTGCCATGACGGGCGGGGGAGCGAGAGGAGCAGCAAGCGGAGCGGCTGCGGCTCCGCAGTAGGCTCCACGGCAAAATAAATCACGCACACGACGGCAACACCCACAACCTGTAAGGCTCGGCACCACAGTCGCTACAACCAACACAGCTAATAGTTTCTTCATTTTCAGAACTCCTCATGCGGGACGACACGGTTCGTGTCGAGTTGGACCGACCTGCTCAGGGGGGGGAGGGCAAACGAGCGGAATAATCGGCCTAGGCGGGTGCTGCAAGGCAAACACTTGCGCGATGCAGCCGCGAAACAGTACCTCATTTTGAATGATGTGCAAATCAAACCGTTGATTTTTTTCAACATCGGACCTATGCGGATGCTGCTGGTGCGACACGTTTTCTATCCTTAGGGCTTGGAACATGCCGATAGTTTTGTTCGTTGAGCCCGTTTTTTACCCTCCCCCGCCCTGTTTTGTCATTCCCGCCGATGACCCGACACCCTGCCGCCACGGCCTTTGTTCTCGCCCTGTTCATCACGACTTCGGCCTCTGCCGATGTTTGTCGGTCCCCTGTTTGCCGGCCCGGTGATCGGGTGTTGCTTATCAATACCCGGCCCGTCGGATGTAGCACTTCGGCAGAGCGTTTGGCCAGAAAGACTAAGGCGGCTGAGCGAATCGACGGGGTCTGGCAAAGCTCGACACCGAGTGCCCTACTTGGCTCACTCGATCCGAGTGTTCCGACGGTGGTCTTTATTCATGGAAATCAAATCGATGCGGCCCACGCACGAACACGGGGGCTAGATGTCTATCGCCAATTCGTACGGTGCGCTGATGACCGACCGATTCA
Source organism: Planctomycetota bacterium (assembly GCA_024278035.1). The sequence continues at coordinate 1,089 of JAJRUA010000046.1, forward strand.
GTTTGTTTTGTTTTCCTGGTGTTCGGGTAAAGAGCGTGGATTGCTGAACGATTTCCGCATCAAAGCGGCTCGTACTCGTCCGGCCGGATGGCAACTAGCCTGGACCCTTAACCAAATGCCCCCCGGGGGGCCCGTCGGGCTACTCGGCTACAGCTACGGTGCCCGAGTAGCGAGTGGAGCCGTCCATCTTCTGGCCGGGGGATCTTTAAGTGGTTTAACTATTGCTGAAACCTCGGTCGCCGAAACCTCGCCACGACCGCTCAGGGCCGTTTATCTCGCAGCAGCTTTCGATGCTTGTTGGCTGGCTCCCCGCCAATACCACGGCCAGGCGATGCACCGATTGGATTCGCTGCTCGTTACCACCAACCGCAGCGATCTGGCGATGCGGCTCTTCAAGTTTTCAACGAGAAATTACAATCCGAGTGCGATGGGAACGAAGGGGCCCCAAGGCCTTGACGCGGAATCGGCCTCAAAAATCTGCACGATAAACGTCGGGAAATCGGTGGGGCGAAGCCACGATCTCTACCGCTACATGGCAGCACCAGGGCTCATGCGGATCGCCTGGCATCGACTGACGTTTAGGGAAAAAGGAGCCGGTAGGGGGCAGAGAACAGCCGTCGGGTTTCTGTCCGACAACAAAAAGAACGCTATAGTGGAGGGGCCCCTTTCCTCCACGTTGCGTTTTCCTCCGTATCACTCGTCATGCCTTCTCGCCAAGCCTATCTCAACGGTGCATGGATCCCTGACGCCGGGCTCTCCATCCCCGTAGCCGATCTAGGTTTTGCGATGGGGGTGACCCTCACCGAACGTTTGCGTACGTTCCATGGTCGCATTTGGTGCCAAGCGGAGCATGTCGCTCGCATGAAACGGTCGGCCGAGATCGTCGGCATCGATGTTTCGACCATCGACCAAATCGACGCGGCGATCACCGAATACTGGGAGCGACACGCTTCGTTGCGTAAGAAAGGCGACGATTGGACGATCATCGCCTTCGCTACCCCGGGCCTGGGGGGTGAGCCGACTTGCTGTGTTCATGGTATGCCGCTCCCATTCCAAGAGTGGGCCCACCGGTTTACCGAAGGCGTGAACCTTCGGACCAGTGACATTCGTCAGACGCCGACGAACTGTTGGCCCTCAGGGCTGAAATGCCGTAGCCGGATGCACTACTATCTTGCGGATCAACAGGCGCAAAAGCAGGAACCGGGTGCTCGTGCTTTGTTGCTCGACCAAGAAGGCTTTGTTGGCGAAGCGACCACGGCCAACGTGGTGATCTACAGCGAAGCGGAAGGGATTGTTTCACCAAAAAGAGAGAAGGTATTGCCGGGCGTTACTCTCGCCGTCTTGCACGGCTTGGCAGATGCGCGGGGCGTTCCCTTCACCGAACGTGACCTTACGATCGAAGAGTTCCGTAGTGCTGACGAGGCGTGGCTTTCCAGCACCTCGGTCTGTTTGTTGCCAATCGTGCGCTGCGACGGCCAGCCGATTGGCACCGGCTCCCCCGGTCCGGGCTACGCCCGAATGCTTGGCGCATGGAACGAAACGGTCGGCCTCGACATCGCCGCCCAAGCGGTTGAACGAACCGTTTCTTATGTATCCGTTCCGTCAAACGCATCTTCCACTCGCTAGCACGCCGCGTCAAACTCTTCGACTTCTTAATGACTTCTAACGGGGCCTTCGTCGTGAACGGCTAAGTTTTTTGGCTGAATGTGGCTAAACTCACCAAAAAAGACAAGAATCTCCCCGAAAACATGATTCCCCCCCATTTCCGCCCGAACCTCTCCCGCTTGCTACCTGTCTCTCGGGGGTTGCCAGTGGCGGAGGTAGGCGAAATTCGCTTGACTCCGAGACCCTGGCATGAAAAACTGCATTCGGTTCCTCTTTGCCAAGCTGGCCACAAGCCAGCCTGCCTAGGGTGCCGAAGCTTACTGAGTGACCGACTTTTACTGTCCTACGAAGGACAGGGGCCGGCTCACCACCCATTATCTCTCTGCTGAGCCGTGCTTCTTCAACGCACGGCAGCGCACGAGGAGTCCCATTATGAAGACGACCATCAAAAACGCATCGATCATCGCCACCATCGCCATTAAGGCCATTGGTACGTTCATCGTCGTTTCGGCCGCTTCGGGCTCCCGCTGGCGTTATGTGGTCAGCGGCGTACGTGTGGTACGCCATCAGCTCGCCTTGCTAGGACTACCTGTCCTAGCGGCGGATGCGATGCCAGCCATGGCGACGTGTCCGACGACGAGCTGTCGAACGAGTAATTCGCGCTCGAATTGCTCGTCGGCCGTCGCCTAACAGCAAGCCGTTGACCGGGGTTTTTTACAGTGTTTAACGCCACTGTAAAGCAAAGCCCCCAACAACTGGCTACTGCGACGCCGCTCGCCCCCCGGACCTGCCGCGGTCCTTGGTGCGTACCTGTTGGTTCGTATCAGCCCCCGAGTCTTAGCAAGCTCGTCCGTGCTTTTTCCAGCACGGCTTAACACGGTTTGGTACTTCGGTCTTTTTCGACCGCTGGAAACTTCCCAATGGGTTTTGAGACAAACATTCAGCTTTTGCTTTCTCCTGCTGCAACGCAAACAAAGCAAAATTTTCATAAGAGAGAATTAGAACCATGACCGCAACTGCATTAGCTCCCCGTCCTGCCGAACTTAGTTCCCTAAATTTAGCTCCCAGACGATCTGCTCCGCTAGACGTTTTCTCACTCACGGAGGCTTCGACCGAGACGCTCGTCGTTGCAGCCCAAACGGGCGACCGCGATGCCTTCGGCGAACTGGTCGAACGGTTCGGGGGAATGGTCCAGGCGGTCGCGCTGCGTCGCTTGGGGAACCACGCCGAAGCGATTGAGCTCAGCCAAGAGGTGCTCATGCGGGCGATGGATCGGTTGCACCAACTGTCGGAGCCGAAGGCGTTCGGTGGGTGGATCAAGTCGATCACCGTCCGGATGGCGATCAACCGACAGGTGCGCCGACGAAGGACGGTCGATACCGAGCCGGCAACGCTTGAAGCCACCTGCACGTCGGACGAGACACCCCTCACCGCCGCCTTGTCCGCCGAGCGAGCTGCATTGGTGCGAGAGGGTCTTGCACGACTTCGTGAAATGGACCGCGACACGCTCGTCGCGTTCTACTTCCGAGGCCAATCACTGCGAGAGATGAGCGATGCGTTCAGCGCCCCGGTCGGCACAATCAAACGCCGCTTGCACGTCGCTCGGAACCGGCTGGCTGCAGAGCTGGTGGCCGAAGAGTTGGCTGAGCAGGTAGCCGTTTGAGACGAAATTATTAGAAATGCAATCCGCAGCCGCCCAAGGAAAGTCCCTGGGCGGCTGCTAGCATTGATAGCTCAAGGAATTAGCCACAGAGGGCAATAAAAAACCGGCGTTGACCTCCATTTCGGAATTGGAACATCATGTGTCTATCGGCAAGATCAACTGCCGCCGAGAGAGAAGGGAAACCGGCCCTCGCTTAGCGGCTCTCCCCCCCCCCGAGTGCAAAGGAAGGCGCCCGATGAAACGCGATTTGGATTTAGCCCGACAACTGTTAATGGATATCGAAGGCCACGGAGCCGATTGCGCTCTCAGTGCCCTTCGGCCCGGCGCCCTTCGGCCCAGTGCTCTTCGACCCAGCGCGGCGAGTGAGGCGGAGGAACGACTCCGGTACCACGTACGTTTGTTGATCGACACCGGCTATGTGAAAGAGACCGACCACCCATCGAATGGCGTCCCCTGCATAAGGCTGACGAACGCCGGCCACGAATTCTTGGAACTGGCTTACTGCGACGCGCGCTGGCGCGAAGCGAAGTGGACTGTGCTAGAACGGACCGGTTCGCTATCGCTTACCGTGCTAAAGGCGGTGTTAACCCGCTGGGCTCTTGAAGCGGCCTCGCAGGGCGAACATTTGCGCCCTCACGATTTGCGCCGGCCCGCTTATTTCCGGACCGAGGCTCGCTACGAAGCTCCCCTTTACCAGGCAACTCGTTACGAGGTTCCCCGTTATGAGGCCCCTCGTTTTGAGCCCCGTTATCGTTACAAGCCCCTTCACCAGGATCCAATTTTCTATCGTCGCCGGAAGAACAGAGAGGCCGCTACGGAGATGGGCAACGACGAGCTGCGACTTGCCAGCGCTCGAACGGCCGATTACTTAGAGCGCTTGGATTGGCAAGGAACGGGAGATTGGCAGGGAACACGGGATTGGCAAGAAACACGGGACGGGGCCCATTCGTTCGATTGGCGCAACGATCAGGACCGCGATGCTTACGCCCGCGATCTTTATGCACAGAACCTCTACGCCCAAAACTTGCGATCCACTTCGTACGAACCGATCGGTGAATACGGCGAAGCCTTGCCAGTTCATGTTGTCTGATCGGATGGCGTAATCGAAAAAAACCTAACGAGGACGTCCACCGGCAACGGAGGGCGTCCCCGTTTTTTTCGTATAAAAATCTGGCGGGAAGGATGAGAGGAAGCCCAACAAGTTCGCGTCATCGCGGCGATCAGAGGCGGCGAACCACTCCCGTGACGACGCCCAGCACCCGGACGTTGCGGCAGTAGATCGGTTTCATCGTGCTGTTGGCCGGTTGAAGACGGATACGGTTCGCCTCGGGATACCAGTATTTGAGCGTGGCGTCCCCTTCGTCGGTGATCGCAACGACGATGTCTCCCTTATGGGCAGTCTTCGTTCGACGGCAGACGACGAGGTCGCCATCGGCGATCTGGGCTTCGATCATCGACTCCCCTTTCACACGAAGAGCGAACTGGTTTTTCTTGGTCGGAAACCAATCCTCAAACTGGAATCGGTCCGCCATTTCAATCGCTTCGGTCAAGTTCCCCGCAGCAATCGAACCGACGAGCGGCATCCCCGTCGGGCTCATCGCCTCCGGGGCCAGTTGAATCGCCCGCGAACGATTCGATTCACGGATGATCGCTCCTTTCTTCTCCAGCGCCTTGAGATGGCACATTACGCCGTTGGGAGAGGCGATCTTGAACTCCCCGCCAATTTCCCGCACCGTCGGGCCGTAGCCACGGCCTTCGATCTTCTTACGAATGAAATCGAGTACTTCCCGTTGGCGGGCGGTCAGGGAATCGAGCAAAAAGGGATCGTAAGGCACGGGGGGCTTCCTGCGATTAGGGCGTTCGGTTGGAGAAAAAGCTGGACAGGAGGACAGGATTAAAAAGGGATTTACAGGAAAAATCCTGTTATATCCCGGCAATTTTTGTCATCCTGTCGATCTTTCCTGTCTCTTTTAGGTCAAAAATGGGGCGGCTGGCTATAATGACTATTGTCGCTCGTGGCGGCCTGCTGCTCCATTGAATTGTGCTAAACAATTGTCGACTGTCAATAGCAAATGTACAGTATCCCTTATCTTCCGTACAATTCGTTCGTTCGAGAGGTCGCGGCGACATTGCTGTGGGTCTTTTTGCTGGCGTGGGGGCCGGTTGGAGCCACGGCGGGCCCTGGAGCCACGGTGGGAGAGCCCCTCCCCCTCTCCGAGCCCCTTCAGGTAATGCTCAAGCACCAGCGGCCCGAGTCGGTCGCCGATCTTCGCTTGTTGCAAGAACAAGTTCGCCAAGTGGTAAAAATCGTTCGGCCCGTCACCGTGTCGGTCGAACTCGATGATTCCGCAGGTTCGGGGGTGATTATCTCGGCCGATGGGCTCGTGCTGACCGCCGGGCATGTTAGTGCCCTGCCGAACCGTGAGGTCTGGCTCCGTTTTCCGGACAACACGCTTGTGCAGGCGATCTCGCTTGGCGTGAACCATCGGTTCGATAGCGGGTTGCTCCGCATCTTGGCGGACCCGCCTACGGAAGAAGGTTGGCCCTTTGTGCCGATTGCCACCGTGCCTGTGAAGCCGGGCGATTGGGTCGTTGCCGTTGGCCAGCCGAATGGATTTGTTACGGATCGAGCGCCACCTGTTCGGCTGGGCCGGGTACTGCACTTGCGCGGCGAAGCCATCATCACGGACGCCACACTTGTCGGCGGCGACTCGGGCGGCCCCCTGATGAACCTACGCGGCGAAGTGGTGGGCATCCACAGCCGAATTGGTGAACGCATCACGAATAATTACCATGTTGCTGCCTCGGCCTACCAAAAAGAATGGGAACGATTGCTTGCCGGACGAATGACCGGAACCCCCGACGGCGAAGAGCGATCCGATTGGCGACCGCAAATTGGCCTCGCTTTTCGGTTCCAAGAGGGAGCGTGTCTTGTCACGCAAGTTTTTCCTGATAGCGCCGCCGCTGAGGCAGGCGTGCAAGTCGGCGATGTTCTGCACAGCTTTGCTGGTGAAACGATTTCCGATGCCGCGAACCTCGCTCGCCTTGCGGCAAGACAAGAAGCATTCAATCGTGTACCACTTGAATTAGAACGCGAAGGGAAAGAACAAAGTGTCGAACTTTGGCTCGGACGGACGACGAGGGACTTCCCCGGGATCGGTTCCCCTGAGATGTTTTCACGTAAGTCTTCAGCAAGGAGGCGGAGCCGTTGAATTATTTGTTGAACGATTTACTCGGTACCGTTACGGGGTGCCCTAACCGCGGGCGGAAGTCGCGGTACGCTGCGAAGAACCGCGGCTTCCGCCTGCGGCTAGGACCTGCTGTTCTGGTGGTGATTCTCTTGGTGGGATTTGTGGTATGCCCTGCAAGGGCCCAACCGCCACCCGCTACCAACGATTGGCTAGGCGACACGGTTGAAGATGTTTTCAACCGCGTTTGGACTCCTCGTTCACGATTTACCGATGGGCCTCAAGTTCGCCAAGCTTTTCGCCCCGTGGTGGCTGAGGTACGCCGCGCGACAGTACAGATTCGCAGCAAAGGAAGGCGAATCGCTTATGGCGGCATCGTCGGCCCGGATGGCTGGGTGCTGACCAAAGCGAGCCTCCTCCATGGCGAGCTAACCGTCCGTCTCTTGAGCGGCAAAGAATACGAGGCCCGCCTCGTCGGCATGGATCGAAAGTACGACTTGGCGATGCTCAAAATCGACACGACGGGGCTTGCCACGCTCGATTTGTCAGGGCTCACTTCGCTCGACTTGCCAGGGCTCACTTCGATCGACTTGTCAGGGACCAAGCCATCGCGTAGCGACTTGTTGGTTTCAACCAAAGGGACAACCGAAATCGACGAAAAGAAAATCGCTACCAACTCGTTGCGAGCGGGTGACTGGGTTGCCACTCCCGGCCTGGGCCGCGATCCGGCGGCGATTGGGGTGGTGAGCGTTGCTCCAAGAAAAATCGAACGGCGACGCGGCATCCTCGGCATTCGGATGGAAATCCATAACAAGGCGACCCGTGGAGTCAAAATCGCCCAAGTCTTTGATGGCACCGGAGCTGCTGAAGCAGGAATCCAAGCAGGCGACCTGCTGGTGGCCATCGACGAAACTTCTGTCGCCAACACCGTGGAAGTTCGAGAAGTAATGAAAGCCTACAACCCGGGGGACCAGATCGCCGTAACCGTTACGCGAGACAAAAAACGGCTACGCCTGAATGCCATCCTAACGGGCCAAGTCAAAGATTTTCGTAATCGTGCCCAGTATCAAAACAATCTCGGTGGCAAACTGAGCAAGCGACGGTTTGGGTTCCCGATGGCATTGCAACACGACACCGTGCTCAAGCCGAACGACTGTGGCGGGCCCTTGGTTGATCTGGATGGCCGTGTCGTCGGTTTTAACATCGCCCGCTCAGGCCGCACGGAGAGCTACGCCCTCCCCACCGCCGTGGTGAAGGAACGGCTCTACGATCTCATGTCGGGGCGATTGGCGCCCAAGCCTTTGTCGAAAGAAGATAAAGAAAGCCGGACAGGATCACAGGATGATTGATGAATGCGCTAGCAACTTTCCTCTTGGTTTGCGATCGACAGGATTGCTTTACCCTGTTGATCCTCACGAATCCTGTGATCCTGTCTGGCTTTAGCTTTCTTGGCGTCTTGGCGTCTTGGCGGTTCATCGTTTAGCCTTAGTGGCATCTTTCTATTCCACCGACGAGGTTTTTTGATGATCCATGTTATTGCTACGCTCAAGATCGATCCGGCCCGGCGGGATGAGTTTTTAGAGAGTTTTGCCAAGTTGGCCCCTTTGGTGCGGGCCGAAGAGGGCTGTATTGAGTACGGTGCGGCGGTGGACGAACCGACCGGAATGGCGATACAAGCATTGGCTGGTGACGATGCGGTGGTGGTCGTCGAAAAATGGGAAAGCTTCGCTGCCCTAGAAGCCCACCTTGCCGTACCGCACATGAACGCCTGGCGAGAAAAGGTGGGCCCTCTAATGCGAGGCGTCACGCTCCAAGTCCTCCGCCCCGTGTGAACCCGTGAGGATCACACGGCGTCCTTTGAGCGATAAAATACCTCTTTGAACCACGAAGGAACAACGGAACTACGCAAAAACGTGCAAGGCGTCTCCGACGCCGATACGATGGCGCCTACCGATAACAGCTTGCAACACGTTATCGGCGACAGGGACGCCTCCCACAGACAACCCATTCGTCGTTCCTTCGTGGTTCATTTCTTCCTTCACAAACGCTTTCTTTTTCCATGTCCGACCTTGTTCGCCAAGAAATTGCCACAGAGGCAGACCCCCTTGTGGTGAAAGTCGGAACGCGCGTTCTGACACATCCTTCGGGCGAACTGGACGAATCGCGCGTTGCCGATTTAGCAGAGCAACTCATTGCGATCGGTGCCGGAAAAGAGCGGCGGGTGGTGCTGGTGAGTAGCGGCGCCGTCGGTGCGGGGATTGGCCGATTGGGCCTTAAAAAGCGGCCCACCGATTTATCGACCCTCCAAGCGGCCGCGGCGATTGGCCAAAGCCACCTGATCGAACTTTACAACGGTGCCTTCCGCCAACAGGGCCATTACGCGGCTCAAGTTCTTTTGACCTCGGACGATGTGAACGACCGGCAACGGTATCTCAATGTCCGCAACACGCTCCGGTCCCTGTTTGACTACGGTGCGATTCCGATCGTTAACGAAAACGACACGGTCCGAACCGATGAACTGTCTCGCAATGTCGGCGACAACGACCGACTGGCCGCGATGGTCGCCAACTTGCTCCACGCGCCGCTGCTTATCATCCTTTCCGATGTCGAGGGTCTGTACGATGGCGATCCGAGTAGCCCCGAATCCAAAGTGATTCCTATCGTTGATTCAATTGACGATGACACGCTGGCGCATGTCCGAGGTTCCAACCGGTCGGACATCGCCCTCTCCAAAGGGGGGATGGCCAGCAAACTCGAATCGGCCCAAATCGTCACCTCCGCTGGGCACAACGTGATCCTCGCCAGCGGACGCCGGGCGAACGTGTTGGTCGATCTGCTCCAAGGCGAACCGATCGGCACGCTTCTCGTCGGCCAGGGCAATCTCGTCAACGCCCGCAAACGATGGATCGGCTGGGCCGCTCAACCGAAGGGCTGGCTCACACTCGATGCCGGTGCCGTCCGGGCCGTCGAAGAGCGGGGCAGCAGCCTTCTGCCGGTTGGCATTGCCCGAGTCAACGGTACCTTCGAGAACGGCGATGTCGTTTCGCTCCGCGATGAGTCAGGCGAGGAGATCGCACGAGGCCTAACGAACTACGCTTCGACCGATTTGTGGAGAATCGTGGGCGAATCAACCGAGCGCGTCGCTGAAGTCTTGGGGCGAATGCCGTACGTCGAGGCGGTCCATCGCAACAATCTAACGCTAGTGCGCCGCGTGGACACCGAGTGAATAGCGAGCCTCAAACACGAAGGGGTAGCCTACAAATCGTCGCGCACCTGTGCGTACAGCAGTGCGTCTTGTGGCTCGCTACCCATCTGTGGCAAGACGGAACGTCGGCGCAACGTGCCTTCAAGCCTCATGCCACATTTTTCCATGATGCGGGCCGATCCCTTGTTCTCAGGATGGCACGACGCGCTCACGCGCCATACGCTCTCTTGTCGCCATGCCTCTTTCATGATCGCCCGGGTCGCCTCAGTCATAATCCCCTGTCCCCATAAGGGGCGGGCAAGGCAGTAACCGAGATCGACTTGTGAATCTCGTATCCAAGCGGTGATCATCCCCCACGGGAGCGGATCGTCATGCAAGCAAAGGGCCCAACGCACTTCGGTAAAACCCTTGGTCGGCTTGGGAGGATTCTCTAGGAATGAACGTGTCTCCTCCAACGATGTATGCGTTGGCCAAGACAAAAAACGAGTGACTTCCGGATCGCTTGCATAACGATCAAAAATCGACTCGGCATCGCTAATTTGCAATGGCCGCAGTGTCAGACGGTTGGTCGTGAGGGTTGTAGCGAACAACTTGGGTTCTCGGGGGTATGAACGTTGTACAGACCGCTGTAAGGGCCCCTAGGTTCGGACTTTTTTGGCATCCGGAGCCCTGCGTGATTACTGTGGAGTTATCGGCCTCCCTGTTTTCTTTGGCCCTACTCCTCAAGATTCTGGTATCCCATCATGCGTTATCTTTCCTTGCTGATTCTCTTTGCGTGCTTAGTTACAACAGCCCCAGCTCAAGCTCACGAAGTGTGCCATGAGTGCAACGGGCCTGACGGGTACACCAGTGCCTACCACGCACTCGAAAAGGCCACCTTGGAGCAACGCTACTACCGTCGTATCGAACACCCGGCCCAAGTCCGTATCTTGAAAGCAGAAATTCAGTTTTCCGAGGCCCGTGTCGAGACGCTTCGTCGTGCTTATGCCAGCTATCGCCCTTTCACTCGGTTCGGCACGGGCAATCCCCTTACGCTAAGCGTCGAACGAACACGCCTCGATCTCCTTCGAGAAGAGTTGTGTTTACGGGAATTGCGAGAACAACTTCGTCTTGAGAACCGTTTCCATCGCCAGCGGATGCAGCACTACGCCTACAAAATCCAAGCCTCCGTCGCTCGACTTTCCCAGGCCAATTTCGACGCCACGGAACCACAAATCAAAATCGTCTCGCATACGGATGAGCTTCCTCAGAAAAACTGAACCACAAAGGCACGAAGGGCACAAAGCAATACTGCCCGTTACCGGGCCTGGACGAATCCTGGCCGGTTATCAACATCGACACGGCTCTTTACTAGCGCCTAGTAACTCCCCTACTTACCACGAATAATGGTAGGCTGACCGCTCCAACCGCACAGGTCCTTTGACTTCCCCCCTTTGACTCCCCCTCCTCGTCTTGTACGCCTACCTCACCGTACTGTCTGGGCCCCGCTCGGGAACGATCTTCCCGCTACCCCCGCAGGGAGAAACGCTCCTCGGTCGAGGCGGTGCGTGCCAAGTGCCGCTTGGGGATCCGATCTGTTCGCGCGTTCATGCTTGCATTACGGGAGGGCCCCTCTCCGGGGGTCTCCTCTCCGGGAATCAAGCGGCTTGGCAAATTACCGACCTCGATAGCCGGAACGGCACCTATGTCAACGACCAAAAGGTGAAAAAGGCGACCTTGGGCAACGGCCACAAAATTCGTATCGGATCAACCGAGCTAGAGTTCCACGAATCGGACGAGCCCCCCACGGCTGAAGGGGAGAACCCCAACCAAACACAGACGATCGTCCATGAGGCACCGGTTGCCGAGGGGGGAGTGGATGAAGCGTCGCTCGATGGACTGCCGAACTCTGAGCAAGTCAAAGAGCTAATGCTGCTCTACCAGCTTTGCATTAGCCTCTTGGGATCGAACGACCCTGAGCAACTCGTTCAGATAGCGCTCGAATTGCTCCATAAGCGAACGGGGGCGTCGATCGTTGGTTTCCTTTGGCGGACGGACGACGGGAAACTTCGCCCGAAAATCTTCTACCCTTCCGATACGCAAACACAGGTCGAGATGAGCCCCTCGCTCACCGATCTTGTCTCACGGGCCGGCCATGCCGTGTGGATCGCTAACCAAGAAGCGACGACGGACAACAAGGGCATCGGGGCCTTTGCGGACGCGATTTGCGCCCCATTGATGATGCGCCCAACAAACCCAGAAACGGGGCACTCAGAGGCGGTCCCTGCGAAGAGTAAGAAAAAGACGATCGGCGCTTTGCACGCCTACCTTGAAGATGGCCGCTTTCGCCAGTCCGATTTTGATTTCTTAATCTCGGTGACCAACCTGTTGGTCCAGGCACTCGCCCGGGCACTTGAACTCAATCGTTTGCAATCGAGCTTCGATCGCTTGGTCGCCACCGCCCCGGGCTACGATGAACTGATCGGCGAGAGCAAGCCGATGCTCGACATGAAGGGCAAAATTGCCCGCGTTGCTCAGGCGTCGGGTGCCGTGCTAATCCGTGGCGAAAGTGGGACGGGCAAGGAACTGGTTGCCCGGGCTGTTCATCGCGCTAGTCAACGGGCCGACCGACCGATGGTCTCCGTCAACTGCGCTGCGATTCCGGCAGACCTCATGGAGAGCCAGCTCTTTGGCCACCAAGAGGGGGCGTTCACGGGTGCCAACCGCGATCATACGGGCTATTTCCAGCAGGCGGACCTCGGGACGCTGTTCCTTGATGAGGTGGGCGAGCTTACGCCTGAGGGCCAAGCGAAGCTGCTCCGTGTGCTGGAAGGCCACCCCTTCCTGCCCGTCGGAGCGACGGAGCCGATCAGCGTTGATGTCCGCGTCGTCGCAGCAACGAACCAAGACCTTCAGACCTATGTCAAAGAAAAGAAGTTCCGCGAAGACCTTTACTATCGGCTGAGCGTCTTTGAACTTCGGTTGCCCCCTTTACGAGATCGCGGGGAAGATATTGACCGGTTGGTCGAGTTTTTCTTTCGGCACTTCAAACAAGAGCATGGCCGGCCGGCGTTGCAATTGAGCGACGCTGCGCGCCAGAAGTTGGTCACCTACCCTTGGCCCGGCAATGTGCGGCAACTCCGCAATGTGATCGACAGCGCGGTAGTTATGGCCGACGGTCCCGAGATTCGCCCCAGCGATCTTGCTTTGCACGACGCCAGTGGCCGAGACGATCTCGATACGCTGCGCCTCGATGATTGGGAACGCAAACTCATTACCGAAGCCCTGGCCCGAACCCGGGGCAGTGTCCCCGAAGCGGCCAAGCTGCTGGGCATCGGTCGTGCGACACTCTACCGCAAGGTGGAACAGTACGGAATTGAGCGTTAGGACGTAAAGCGCTTGTTACGATTGTCGTTCCCCGCCAAGATGGCGAGGCTATAGCCCCGCCATCCTGGCGGGGGAAGATGTTGACCAACAGAAACCTCTCTATGCCCCACCCTACATCGCTTGAATATCTGCCCGGCAACCGGCTCCAAATTGAGTGGGGTGACGGAGTCACGCACACCTACCGTGCAGCGGAGTTGCGTGCGAGTTGCCCTTGTGCAACGTGCCGAGAAAAACGTTCCGCTCCGCCCCCTCCGCCCCCTCCGCCCCACCAATTGACCGTCCTCTCCGCTGCCGAGACGCAACCGATTCGGATCACGGGGATGCAGCCGGTGGGTGCCTACGCTTATCGCATCG
>JAJRUA010000047.1 GCA_024278035.1 Planctomycetota bacterium
ACTTGGCCGAAGAGACACCCGACCAAGAGGAAGGTTACACTTCACGTTTGTTGAAAGCGAAGAAAGACGCCCTGCGAAAACGAAACAATGAGTGAAATAGATGAAGGCGGTAACGCCGAAAGATTCCCCCCCCTCCCCAAAGGGGGGAGGGGCCGGGGGAGGGGGGGGTAGAACCCTGTGCTCGGAGTATTTCCTTTCTCCGTCCGAAATAAACGGGCGGTTGAGATAGGGAACCCTGTACATGGTTCAGCCCCCTCCCCTAACCCCTCCCCAAAGGGGAGGGGGACTACGCGCAAGCGATTTGCAAAAACCAACCTTAATCCCCCAACCCCTTCGCACTTATGTCCCTCGGCGATTCCATCGAACAACGGGCCGCTCTCTTCTCGGAGCGCTACAAAGCCGTTTACCAAGAACTCGGCAAGGTGATCGTCGGCCACGGCGATATTTTACATGGGGTACTGACGTGCCTTTTTTGTGGGGGCCATACGCTGCTCGAAGGCGTGCCGGGCCTCGGGAAAACGCTCCTGATTCAAACCCTTAGCGAAGTGCTCGATCTCGACTTCTCGCGAATCCAGTTCACGCCCGACCTTATGCCGGCAGACATTCTTGGGACGAACATGATTGTCGAGAACGACGCGGGCCACCGTGAGTTCCAGTTCCAGAAAGGGCCCCTCTTCACACAGATTTGCCTTGCCGACGAAGTGAACCGGGCGACGCCCAAAACCCAATCCGCCCTGCTCGAAGCGATGCAGGAGAAACGCGTTTCTGCCGGCGGCCAGACGTTCCATCTCAAGCGGCCCTTCTTTGTCATGGCAACACAAAACCCGATTGAGCAAGAAGGAACCTATCCGCTGCCCGAGGCCCAGCTCGACCGGTTCTTCTTCAAGTTGGTTGTCGGCTACTCCAACCGAAAAGACTTGAACGAAATCCTCGAACGAACCACCAAAGGGACCGTCATCACGCCGAGCAAAGTGATGTCGGGCGATGAGATACTGGAGCACCAGCAATTGGTCCGCGAAGTAATCCTCGCCCCGCATGTGCAGGACTATATCACTCGGCTGATCCTTGCAACGCACCCGGGGGGCGAGTTCGTTGTCCCCGCCACGACACAGTACCTTCGCTGGGGTAGCAGCCCGCGCGGGGCACAGACCATCGCCCTCGCTGCCAAAGTGCGCGCCCTGCTTGGCGGCCGTTACAACGTCAGTTTCGAGGACGTCCGCCGCGTTTACCTTCCCGCGTTACGCCATCGTGTGATTCTTAACTTTGAGGCCGAGGCGGAGAGCATCGATCCCGACAACGTGCTGATCGAAATCCTCAAAACCGTGCCCGAAAAGGCGGACGCTGCTGCTAAGGCGAGCGGCAGTTGAAAATATACCCGTAAAGAACCAGGGCTAACGCCTAACGCTAATCCCATCAGCCGCAGGCGCGCTAGCGTCCGGTTCTCTGTTGGTAAATGCTCACTTGCCGCTCGCCTAATCGGTTCATCGGTAGGCTTACGCCCACCGCTCGCCAATCATCGGCAACCACCGTGCAGTAGACGGTGAACGGCGGTGTCGATGTCGTGTTGGCGCATGAGGGACTCGCCGACGAGCATGGCGTCGATGCCCGCTTGGCGGAGGCGCTGGGCGTCTTCGTGAGTGCGGATGCCGCTCTCGCCGACAAAGATAATCTCGCTCGGAACCTGTTCGTGTAACTGAATGCAATGGTGAAGGTCGGTATCAAACGTGTGCAGATTGCGGTTATTGACCCCCACCAGCTTCGCCCCCGATGCCAGCACGGCTGCCAAATTCGACGGTTCGTACAGCTCGACAATCGCTGTCATGCCAAGCCCCACAGTAAAATCGTAGAGGCGTTTTAGCTCGCCTGCTGTTAGACACTCGGCGATTAAGAGAACCGCATCGGCACCGGCAGCGCGGGCTTCGATCAGTTGGTACTCCTCAAGCAAAAAATCCTTACGGAGGAGGGGTAAATCGATGGCCCGGCGAACTTCGCGCAAATAGTCAAGGCTTCCCTGGAAATGCGGCTTGTCGGTCAGCACGCTCAGGCAACGGGCCCCCTGCTCGGCGTAAATATGGGCGATTCCGACCGGATCAAAATCTTCCCGAATTAGCCCTGCCGAGGGGCTCGCTTTTTTTATCTCGGCGATCAGCTTGATCGGGCCGCCGTCCGCAGGGCGATCGGATGCTAGCGGTGCCAAAAAATCACGCACGGGGGGGGCATCTCTAAGTTGAGCCCGCAACTCCTCGATTGGCACCTTGGCTTTGGCCCGCTCGATCTCATCTCGTTTGACGGCGATAATTTGGTCAAGAATCGTTGGCATTGGAAAAATGCTAGCAAATGGGGGGAAGAAAAAGAGGTCGGGGGGCGAGGCCCTTCGGTAAACAGTGCCGTCCGACTCAAGATCGGCGTATCCCCGCAAGCCCGACCTCGTTATCATCGGCCGAATATCCATTTTGTGCTAGCGTCTCCCTCGACTTTTCTCCCGAGCCCACCGCCCCCTATGAGCCCCCTTCCCAGTCTAACTGAAACGACTTTCCGTACCGAGCGGGACACGATGGGCGAAATGCAGGTGCCCGCCGATGCCCTTTATGGTGCTTCGACCGCCCGGGCGGTCGATAATTTCCCGATCGCCCATGAGCCAATCCCGGCCGTGGTGATCCATGCGTTCGGTCAACTCAAAAGCGCTTGTGCCAAAGCGAATCTTGATCTTGGTAAGCTGGATGCGAAGCGGGCTGAGGCGATCCTTGCCGCCGCTGCCGAAGTGAGCGCCGGTCAGCACGACGCTCATTTTCCGGTCGATATTTACCAGACCGGCAGCGGCACCTCGACCAACATGAACGCAAACGAGGTGATTGCGAATATCGCGAACGAAAAGCTCGGTTTCGCCCTCGGATCGAAAGGCACGGAGGGGGCGGTCCATCCGAACGACCATGTCAACACGGGCCAATCGTCCAACGACACGTTTCCCACCGCAATGCACATCGCCGCCGCTAGTGAGCTGCATCGCCAATTGGTGCCGGCGCTGGAACGATTGGCAGATGAACTCGATAAGAAGGCGACGGCCTGGGACGATATCGTCAAAATCGGACGAACGCATCTAATGGACGCGACACCGATTCGCGTTGGCCAAGTCTTTGGCGGATACGCTTCTCAGGCACGGTACTCCGCAAAGCGAGCCGGTCGGGCGCTGGCCCGAATGCTTGAAAACTTGCCTATCGGTGGCACCGCGGTTGGAACGGGCATCAATACCCATCCTGAATTTGCCAGCAAAGTTTGTGCGGAACTCTCGAAACAGATCGGGATCGAGTTCAAAGAAGCGGCCAATCACCCGGAGGCACAAGCGGCCAAAGACTCCTTTGTCGAAGCCCACGGCGAACTCAAAACGATTGCGGTGGCGTTATCGAAAATCGCCAATGATATTCGCTTGCTCGGAAGCGGGCCACGTTGCAGTCTGTTCGAGTTGTCGCTGCCGGCGACCCAGCCCGGTTCGTCGATCATGCCCGGCAAAGTGAATCCGGTCATCTGCGAGAGTGCCATGCAGGTTGCTTGCCGCGTCGTGGGAAACGATGCCACGATCACGATGGCCGGTTTGGGAGGCGTCGGTTCGCTGTTCGAGCTAAATGTCGCTATGCCCGTGATGATTGATGCGTTTATTGAATCGGTAAAACTGCTGGCGAATGTTGCCAACGTGTTTGTTGACAAGCTGCTGGTGGACCTTGAAGTGAACGAAGAGCGTTGCCAAGAGTTGATCGGCCAGTCATTGATGATGGTCACATCGCTTGCGCCGATCGTCGGCTACGAGAAGTCGGCAGCCATGGCTAAAGAAGCGTTTAAGAGTGGCAAAACCATTCGCGAACTTTGTTTAGAACAGAACATTCTTCCCGAAGACGAACTCAATGAAGCGCTGGATCCTCGTCGCATGACTGAGCCACAAGTGTAATTTCTGATTGGTACGGCGAATGGAATCGCAAAGACTCTCCTTGATGCTCACCCTGCTCTTTCTGAGCAGCGCTGGTGCTGCGCCCCTCTTGGCAGAAGGGCCAGGGCTGCGCCCTGTCGAAACGCCTCCTTTGCTCTTGGAGACGGGCGAGCCCCTCTTGCCGGAAAATTCGGTTCACTCGGAGAAAATCGAACCCGCTCCCAACAACTTGCCGGTCTGGGTGGGAGATCGGGCCGAAGTGATCGGGAATGCCTTCGAGTTTGAGGGAGAGGAGAAGACGGATTCTCTCCTCCGATCAGAATCCTCAGCTTTTGATATCGGAAAATTGCTCTCCCCTTCGACGGAAACAAACGACGGTGTTCCGGTTCCGACAACAGCTTTCCTTACACAGTTAGCGCAACTCGAACGAGCGGCGAGCGAAGCATCGAATCCCCACACGTTGGGACGCCTTGCAACCGCGGCCGAGAGACTCGCAACCCGGCCCGCACTCAGCGATTCGGACCGCCAGCAAGCGGAGGAACTTGCCTCATGGGCTTACGCGGCAAGAGGCCGGCACTTTTCTGCTAACGGCAAAAGGAAGGCGGCGCTCGAAGATTTTGATCGAGCGGTTCGGCTTTCTCCCGCCTCGGCATCCGCAAGGCTCGACCGTGCGATTTCGCTTGCCGAACTTGGAGAATCGGAGCGGGCGCTGCGTGACTTTGATCAAGTTCTCGCCCAGGCCCCCAATTGGACCGTCGCGCGACGCAATCGGGCGGGCCTCTTGCTCGGGCTCGGTGAAGACGAACGGGCATTGCAAGATTGTGATCGTGCGATACGGTCTCTTCATCAACAAAAATTTGACACGGATCGCGTTCCGCTGCTGACACTTCGGGGGCGAATCCTACACCGGCTTGGCCATCACAAGGAAGCGATTGCTGATTACGACCACGCACTTCGTCTGCAGACGGGTGATTCCGTGCTCCATTTATTGCGGGGCAATGCGTTTGCCGAAATTGGATTTTACGAGCAGGCAGCCAACGATTATCTTCAGGCGGTTCGTGCCGACCCGGAGTTTGCTGAAGCGTACCGGTGCTTGGCTTGGTTGCTAGCCACTTGTCCCGAGAAGCGTATCCGCAACCCAGCCACGGCAATCGAAGCCGCCTGGCGTGCCCGCAGGTTGGGCCCTCCCGGCGATCCAATGATGCTCGACGCCAGCGCAGCAGCCTACGCATCGGCGGGCAACTTTGCTGAGGCGGTCCGCTGGGAACAAAGGGCTTTGGTGGCGGCCAATTCCTCGTCCGCTCTGAGATTCCACAGTCGGCTAGAACTTTATCAATCGGGCCAATCCTATCGATCCCCGGTCGTTGCCATGAAAGTGCCCGCGAATCGTGGCCGAGTCCTCCCCGCGACCCACGAAAAGAGCAGCAAGCCTGGGGCCCTCCGGCCGCTACTTCCGTAAAATAGGCAGGATGTGCCGATTTTATCGGTTTTCTCACCATTTCCGGTTAGGCCGGCCCTCTTCCGCGTCCGATGTTCTTTCTAACGCCGGTCCAGCGCTGTTCGAGCGCTCGATAGGCGGCACGGATGCCTCGGGAAA
>JAJRUA010000048.1 GCA_024278035.1 Planctomycetota bacterium
CACAGGGTTCTTCTGGCGAATCGAAGCCGAAGCAATCGTACCAATGCGTCCAGCCAGGCGGTTGATGCTTCCTTTCCCATGGGGATGCACACGGTTAGAAAGAAAAACAACGAACAAGTCCAACTCAGGATCAACCCAAAAAGCCGTCCCAGTGAAGCCCCCATGACCAAAGGATCGAGAACTAAAAAGCTCCCCCCGGTTACTCGAGTACTTGCTAAGCTTGTCCCAACCAAGACCACGTAACTGGCCAGCAATGTCGCGAGGGCGAATCATCTCGGCAAGAGTCTGCGAGCTAAGAACATGGGCCTCGCCAACAGAGCCTTTTGACAACAGCATGTTCGCGTAAATCGCTAAGTCGTTGGCCGTAGAAAAAAGTCCCGCGTGTCCCGCAACTCCACCAAGCAAAGCCGCCCGCGGATCGTGGACTTCGCCACGCATCCAGCGACCTTCCCGCTGTTCGGTCGGAGCAGCTCGCTCGGCCAATTTTTCTTCGGGTAGATATCCCGTTTCTAACATCCCCAGAGGGCGAAAAATATTCTCCTCCGCAAACTCGGCCACACTTTGCCCCGTCATGCGCCGGACCACTTCTCCCAACACGATAAAGCCAACATCGGTATACACAAACTTCTTGCCCAAAGCATCGGTTGGCTCAAGCTCCCAGATATGTTGCCATGCCTTTTCTTGTCCTTCTTGATAATCAGCAATCGGATTATCAGGAATCAAACCGCCTTGGTGGGTAAGCAACTGCTCGATCGTGATATCCGCTTTCCCGTTCTTGCCAAACTCGGGCAAATAGTTTGCGACCGGATCACGAAGCCTAACCACCCCCCGTTCTACAAGAATCATGATGCTGGTCGCCGTCGCGATCGGCTTGGTCAACGAAGCAACATCAAAAACCGTATCGACCGTCATCTTCTCGCTCGCCGGTTCGATCTGCCGGTTACCGTAAGCTTTAACAAATGCAACTCCCCCTCGACGTCCAATCGTTACAACGCAGCCAGGCAGCCGCCCTTTTGCAATTTCTTGCTGCACAATGTCGTCGATACGCTCCAGCTGCTGACCTTCAAGGCCAAACTCCTTGGGGGTTTTTACCGGCAGTTGAGCTGCCTGCACTGCGCTTGCAAAGAACGCCAACAAAATCGTGGGAAAGGCTAAAAGCCAACAAAGCTTCCCGGACGAAGATTTCAAAACAGTCAAGTTGATTAGGAAAGAATGGTAATCTGTTCTCATCGTTGCTCTTACCTCTCTTTGGAAAAATGAAATTCCCCGTGCTCACTTCTCAGCCACCTTGCTGTAAAGCAAGCCGATACTCATCGTCAAAAGCGAACCCACAGCCGCATACCAGGCCCAATGAAGGGTAGGCAACTCCACATACCACGTCCAATAAAGCGGAAGCTTCTTGCCGATGAAAGCCAATAAAACTATTCCGCTGAAGAATCCAGTCAGCGCGGCTCGCTGAGAGACTCGGTGTTTGAGGATGGCCAAAAAATACAGTCCCAACATGGGACCCATCGCAAAACCTGCGATCGCAAGCACTTTTCCGACCGTGCTCTCCGAAGCGCCGTATTGATGGCTCAACAACGCGATAACAATTTGCAAAACGCCGAAAGCAGCCGTCGCGATGCGGCCCAATCGGAGCTGCTCGGCTGGAGTAAGCTCCCGCTTTCTTAGCGGTAAATAAATATCATTCACAAACGCCGTAGCCGAAGAGTTGAGCGAGCTAGAAAGCGTCGACATAGCCGCAGCAAAAACAGCCGCCAGCGTTAAACCCACCAACCCACGCGGCAGACTATTGACAATAAAGTGGGAAAAAACCCGATCGCGATCCGCATCGCCAAATTGTCCTTCCGAAGGGAAAGCATCGTAGAAGCAAGCCAAAGCCACTCCAATAATCAGGAACAACGCAAATTGGGCACAGACAACCACGCCACTCAAAATAATTGCCCAACCAGCCCCACGTTGAGATTTCGCCGCCAAATAACGTTGGACCATCAACTGGTCGGTCCCGTGGGTCGCAGCGGTTAGAAACAACCCTCCTACAAGTCCTGCCCAAAATGTCATCGTCGGCTTGGTCAAGCTAAAGTCGAAGTCAAGCAGTCGTAACTTGTTGTTTTCCTTCGCATATTGCCAAAACTGATCGGACCCCTCCGGCAGCAGAGAGATAATGACACCAAGGGCCGCTACGGCTCCAATCGTGTAAACAACAAACTGGATACAATCGTTCCAGACCACCGATTTCACGCCGCCAAAAAAAGTATAGGCAATCGTAAATATCCCCAGGCCAATCACGCAACCCGCAAGGCTGATCCCGATTGCCTGTTGCAGTGCTAATGCCGAAAGAAAAAGCCGCAACGCATCACTCAGATTGCGGGTCACAAGAAACAACAGCGCCGTGGCGCGTCGCGATGCGATTCCAAATCGCTCTTCCAGCACCTGATAAGAAGTAAAAGGCTGGCCAGAAAAATAAAGCGGCAGCAGAAAGTAAACTACGAATATTCTTCCAACCACGTAGCCAAACGTAATTTGGAGAAATCGGAGATCGCCGTTTAAGGCAAAAGCAAAGCCAGGGACGCTTAAAAAGGTAACCGTGCTGGTCTCTGTCGCAACAATAGAAAGCAGCAACGCCCACCAAGGCAGTGAGCGCCCACCCAAAAAATAGTCCACCGTACTTTGTTGCCCACGGCCAACCCATAACCCAAAAGCAAGGACGCCTCCCAGGTAGCAGACAACAATCGCAAGGTCGATTAAGTGGATAGCAGAGTTCAAGGCAACATGGGGGGAAAGGTTATTCCAGAACGCAGTCTCTTCTTCTGCCGCTTCTGCTGCCGTCGCGGTTCAAACCACTTGGCACGGGTGGCCACATTCAGCCAAGGAGGCAATCGGCCAGGCCCCCAACCTGAGGCACTTGGCTCGCAGTCTCTCTTGCCGACGGTTAGTCTACACAGGTTTATCGAGTAAAATAGGACGCTACGAGCTACTTAGCGCAGAATATTCTCTTTTTCGCGCAACAAATCTATGTCTTTCCTTCACGGCGTATTAGAATCGCTTGCATGCTGGAACACTTAACTACTGAAGCTCGCAACCCGGACTCCGAAGAACTCGATGGCTTAAGTCCTGCGGAGATCGTGGAGCTTATCAACGCCGAAGACGCCAAAGTTGCTGCGGCCGTGGGAGAACAAGCCGCCAACATTGCGAAGGCGATCGAAGTCATTGCTAATCGCCTTGGCAATGGAGGTCGATTGGTCTACATCGGTGCTGGAACCTCGGGACGCTTAGGTCTTCTCGATGCGGCTGAATGCCCACCCACTTTCAATTCCGATCCTTCTCAGGTCGTTGGCATTATCGCGGGTGGCCCCAAAGCGATGCTTCGCGCAGTCGAAGGGGCCGAAGATTCCCCCGACTTGGCTGCCGAAGATTTGAAAAATATCGACCTTTGTAGCCAGGACGTCGTCGTCGGGATCGCAACCAGTGGTCGCACTCCCTTCGTGCTTGGAGCCCTTGACTACGCCCGCAGCCAAGGGGCCTACACCATCGGACTAAGCTGCAATCGCGATGCCGCCATCGCCGCTCGCGCCGATCTAAGCATCGCTCCTGTCGTCGGACCCGAAGTCGTCAGCGGTTCTACCCGGATGAAGGCTGGCACCGCGACCAAGATGGTCTTGAACATGCTTACCACCGGAGCCATGGTCGGCATGGGAAAAACCTACGGCAATTTGATGGTCGACCTTCAGGCCACAAACACCAAACTCACCGAACGAGCCAAACGCATTGTTTGTGATCTGACCGACCTCACCTCGGATCAGGCGGCTGTTCTGCTTGGTCGTTGCGACGGCGAGCTGAAAACTGCGATTGTTGCCCATCGGCTGAACCAAGAGCCCAGCGATGCTCGCCTTCGCCTGAAAGCATCCCGTGGGCATTTGAAGAGAGCTTTAGAAGGCAACCACCAATGAAGGTGCCCTCGGTTTCCCAAGGCAATCTCGAGGGAAATCTGCACCCACAGCAACTGGTTTTGGGAATCGACGGTGGTGGCACAAAAACCGTCGCCTGGCTTGCACGCTTTACCCCTTCTTCCGAACCCGAGATTATCGGACAAGGCTTGGCTCCCTCGTGCAACATTCGAGCTATCGGGCGAGAAAAGGCCCTGGAAAACCTGAACTCTGCCATTGATGCCGCTTGGCTGAAAGCGGGCCTCGACTGCCATTCGGTCGACAGTGCTGTGCTCGCTCTCGCAGGCGCCTCGACTGCCGAAGTCCAAGAGCAAGTTGCGGCTTGGGCAGAGCAGCGAAGTTTAGCAGCTCGCCTCGATATCGTTCACGATGCAAAAGCGGTACTAGAAGTCGGGACCCCGGAAGGCTGGGGAACAGCCCTTGTAGCCGGGACCGGGTCAGTCGCCTTCGGCAAAAATTCCGAATCGCGCACCGCCGTTTCAGGCGGATGGGGATATTGGTTCGGAGACGAAGGCAGCGCATTCGGATTAGGCCAGGCCGCACTACGAGCCGCGTCGCAGTCTGCCGACGGGCGAGGCCCTTCAACTCAGCTTTTGCCTGCGATCATCAACCGCCTCGGAGTCAACGAATCCAGAGATATCTTGCCTGCCCTTTCCGTCGCCGGCGACGTTCGCCAAGCGATCGCAGAGCTGGCTGTTTTAGTCTCCCACGCTGCCGACGAGCAAGACCCTGCTGCCAGAAAAATCGTTCTCCAAGCAGGTCGCGATCTGGCGGAATTGGTGAAGAGCACTGCGAACCAGTTGTCCTTGGGCAACGAGTTCCCCTTAGCTTTGGCAGGAGGAGTGCTGTGCGGCAGCTCGACGATTCGCGAGCATTTCTTGCAATCGCTAAGCGAGGCGAGCTTCCAACCGACAACCGTCCAGCTCGTCTCCGATCCAGTCTCCGGCTGCGTAAAGATGGCATGCGCCGCGTTTCAAACCACCGAATAGCGCAAACCAAGAAAACGCATAAAGTGCTCCGGCAAGAGGATATGCGTACTACCCAAAATCCACCGAAACGCCACCGCTAAGCGGTTTCTCGCAACCGGTCGTTTCGGGAATCGTAAGCGGCAACTTTCGGAGATGTCGAACTGCGAGCCAAGCAAAGCATTCCGCCTCAAGTGTATCGGGGTTCAGCCCCAGCTTGTCGACATTACAGATTTCCCCAAGCCGCTCGCCAAGCATCTGCATAATTATCGGATGATGGACTCCCCCGCCCGCTACCCAGACCTTCTTCGGCATCGCCGGGAGCTTCTTGACCGCACGGTAAACAGCTTCCGCAGTCACGGCACAAAGGGTTGCCGCCCCGTCTTCAACGCTGAGCCTCGAAACATCCACATGATCGAAATCATAGCGATCGGCAGCTTTAGGCAGTGCTTGCTCAAAGAATGGAGTCGTAAAAGCCATCTCGACAATGCTTTGATCAACCTTTCCCAAAGACGACAATTGCCCGTCGCGATCATGAGGCAAGTCCGTCATCGCCTGTGTCCACTCATCCAACAGCCCACACCCTGGCCCAACATCGCCACCAATAATTTCGTTCCGTTCTCCAAGCCAAGTGACGTTGGCAACGCCACCCAAGTTGAGTACCAGAGTTGGATGGGGTTCGTTGACAAACAAAGCTCGGTGAAACATCGAAACAAGCGGCGCACCATGTCCACTACCAGCCATATCGCAACGCCGAAAGTCGTTGACCACAGGCACACCAAATTCCCGAGCCAATGGCCAGGGGTTACCAATTTGCATGGTCAATCCCTCATTGGGGATGTGACGAATGGTGTGGCCATGAAAGCCAAGTACCTCAACCTTTTTCGAGATTGCAGGGTACTTTTTGAATAGGAGACGCACCGATTCCATATGATGCTCGGTCAGCTCTTTTTCCAACCGGATCAACTCAGTCGTTGGTACATCGTGTTGCGAGGCCTCTCGAAGGCGCGAACGAATATCGTCGCCAAAAGGAAGCGTAAGCCCTCCCAGAAACGAAATATCGCTCTCGCCATCCGTTTCAAGCAGCGCAGCGTCTACCCCATCACAGGAGGTCCCGCTCATTAATCCGACAGCGACTTTCCGCATGTTTTCTCTTTGCTCACGGGGTCGTTAATTCTGTTAGCCCAAAGCCGTTTTCATGTCATCAGACAGAAAGACGGCCCCTAGGCATCCTACTACTAGCTTAACCTGTGGAGAAAAATTGAGAAGATCAAAATAACAAACAAACCTCTCGAAATTGCGCAAACTCTTGCTTATGATGAGCTGATAGGGGAAGAAGTCGTAGTTGCTTCAGCTCG
>JAJRUA010000049.1 GCA_024278035.1 Planctomycetota bacterium
AAAAACCTAAAGGATTCGTCTAAAGACGAGGGTTTTAGACCCATTGCGGGGACAATAAAAATCCCGTCGATCCTTTTTAATCCCGTCCATCCTGTCAAGCTTTATTATGGGCCACTCACCCAGAAAACAATTGTTGGAAGGAAACAGACTTTCCCAACCAAAAATTACGCCAAAAGAAAAAGCATGGCGCAGATTTTTTACTTCTCGTTTCTTGGCGAACTTGTTGCCAATCCGCCGAAGGAGAGGGGGACAGAGAATGGGCGGACAAACAAATGGGCGCTGCCTAACCTCAGCAAGTAACCGCCCCACCACTCACCGGCTCACGGCAGCCCGTCGTTTCAGGCACGGTGATCGGCAGGCCGCGCACTCGCCGAACGGCTAACCACGCAAAGCACTCCGCTTCAAGTGTTTCGGAGCTAAGCCCCCGTTCATCCACTCGGCGAACTTCGGAGAAGTGCTCACCCAACATCTGCATGATAACCGGGTGGTGGACACCGCCCCCCGTCACCCACAGCGTTTGAGGTTGGCTCGGCAGCCGTTTCACCGCGTCAATAATTGCTCCTGCCGTCACGGCACAAAGCGTCGCCGCACCATCTTCGACGCTAAGCGGGGAGACATCCACGTGGTCAAAATCGTATCGGTCCGCAGCCTTAGGCAAGGGACGGGAAAAGAAGGGAGCCTCCAGCGCCGCGGCGACAATTTCCTTATCCACTTTCCCAGCCAAGGCAAGTTGCCCATCTTTGTCATGCCGCATGTCGGCCATCTCTTGCGCCCACTCATCCAGCAATCCACAACCGGGGCCCGTATCGCCCGCGATGAGGGCGTCTCCCTCTCCGAGCCAAGTGACGTTCGCCACCCCCCCAAGATTAAGGATTGCTACCGGCAACGGGTCCTTGGCAAACAGAGCACGGTGGAACATTGAGGCGAGCGGCGCTCCTTGGCCCCCCACAGCAATGTCGCGCCTTCGGAAATCGGACACCACCTGCATATTGCACTCTTCGGCCAGCAACCAAGGATTGCCGATCTGCATCGTTAGGTGCTCATTGGGAATGTGCCGAACAGTGTGTCCGTGAAAACCTATCAGTTTCGCTTTGGCACCATCGGTAGGGCATTCCTTGCACAGCTTTTCGACGGCATCAACATGGATGAGGGTGACATCTCGTTCGAGTTGCAATAGCTCGTTTGTCGAGACGTCGTGCTGGGAGGCCTCAAGCAAACGGTTGCGTAAAACCGCATCGTAAGAAACGGTAAGCCCTCCGAGAAAATCAATCCGCGACTCGCCATCCGTCCGCAAAAGGGCCGCATCGACACCATCGGCTGAGGTGCCGCTCATAAGGCCAATTGCTGTGATCAACTTTGAAGCCAAGTTGCCAACTCCGGTGAGGGGGCCCCTTTCGGGGGGAAGGGGCAATCATCGCCCCAGGAAAAATCGTTACGACTACGGTAGACGGTATCGGAAAAGCGAGAAGAATCTAGGTCAATTTGCGCACAAGACCTTTCGTTCTGTTATGATGGAATCATCGTCTAGAGAGCGGCAGAGTCAAGCCACTGTCACTCCAAGGGGATTCACTTTAACGCAAAATCGAGAATTGAAGACTCGCAAAGCGCGGCCCTAAGGCTCTCGGGCCATTGTAGAAAGAGGCAAAAGAGGACTGGCAAATGACCAATGACCGACCGGCAAACCCTGCAAAACCCCCTCCTTACCCATCCGGCAGTATCGGGGCCAATGGGGTAGGAGACGAGACGCTGCGGCGAATTGCCGTTCTCGTTGAAACCGACAATAGTGCCGGGAGTCGTGTTATCCGCGGCATCGCCAACTATGCCAACCGCCATGGCAGGTGGCATTTGCTGATCGATCCCCGCGATCACGAGCATCGCTCAGCGTTGCCCGATGGCTGGCATGGTGATGGGATCATCGCGCGGGTTAGCTCGCGACAACAACTCGCAAGCCTGAGTACGCGAAATCTGCCGATCGTCAACGTCGATGATGTCTTTGAAGATCAAGCGGGCGTGCCGGGAATCGTTACCGACGAAGCGCGGCTTGCCGGAATGGCGTTGGAACACCTGCTCGACCGGGGATTCCGGCAATTTGCTTACTTTGCTCCGCCGAGCAATCAGTACTCGGGCAAGAGGAGAGAAGCGTTTGTTGCGGCTGTTGAGGAGTCCGGCTATCCTTGCGTCGTCTACAAACCGGGCTACCGCGCTGGTCGCAAACTAAGCTGGACGGAACAACAACGTCGCGTCGAACGGTGGATTCGGTCACTGCCCCGACCGATCGCCGTGCTGACCGTCAACGCCCAGCGTGCCCGACAGTTAGCCGAAATCTGCCATTTGGCGGGAATTCGTGTGCCCGATGACATTGCGATCTTAGCCGGCAGCTTCGATGAATTGATGTGCGACGTGACGACGCCGCCCCTTTCTAGTGTGAATGTGGCTAGCGAACGCATTGGTCACGATGCGGCTCAGTTGCTGGACCAGATTCTTGCCGGCTATCCGGCCCCCACCGAGCCGGTTCGCATTCCGCCACGCGGCGTCAATAGCCGTCAATCGACCGACCTGCTGGCGATTGACGATGAGGAAATCGTCGATGCCCTCCGTTTTATCCGCAACCATGCCCATCGTGGAATTGTCGTTGAA
Organism: Planctomycetota bacterium; assembly: GCA_024278035.1. Next base: position 2,638 of record JAJRUA010000049.1, read on the forward strand.
GACATTCTTCGACAAGTCCCCATCTCTCGCAGGAGCCTGGAAATCCAGTTCCGCAAGTACCTAAGCCGTTCGCCTGCCCGTGAAATCCGGCGGGTGCAACTCGAACGAAGCCGCGACTTGCTGACACGCCGAGAATTATCGATTACGGAAGTGGCCTTGTCTTGCGGTTTTGCTAATGCGACGCGCTTTGGCGTAGCGTTTAAGAAAGACACCGGCAAAACACCCCACGTCTTCCGCAAAGAACTCCTTGCCGGACAACAGACTTCCAACATCGGCATGTAGACATACCCCCCTCTTGTGCGACAGTGCCGACTACGCTTTATTAAGCCGCTTTATTAGCTTGATCTTTCTCTCCAACGTTATCGTGGCACCGTAAAGTAGCACCACATGATTCCCTGGGACGAACTTACAAGCTGTTCGGTCTTGACGTGTCCGGTCGGGGGTTGGATGCCGACGAACATTACCGCGGCCGTCGAAGCCATTCTTGCCCCTGCGGCGGTGACCGTTGAGCGGGAGGTGCTGGGCCAATCGTTCGAAGGTCGGCCCCTTGAGCTACTCAAAATCGGCAGTGGCCCCAAGCGGGTGTTGCTATGGTCGCAGATGCACGGCGATGAACCGACCCATACGACCGTGCTACTCAACCTTCTTCGGCTGCTCACCTCCGAAGCGACCGAAGCAACCCAATCATTACTCACGGGAACGACGATTGGCCTGATCGTGCCACTCAATCCGGACGGGGCCGAACGCAATACACGACAAAATGCCCAGGGAATTGATGTCAATCGCGACGCCCTGGCCTTCGCCTCACCGGAAGGACGAGCCTTGGCAAAAGCGGTTGAGAGTTTTGAACCCGCGTACGGTTTCAACCTCCACAATCAGCAGCACCGAACAGGAGTCGGCAATCCGCCGGTACCTGCGGCCGTCTCCTTGCTTGTTCCTCCGGTTGACAAGGAGGATACGCAAACCGATTCGACAAAAGAGGCGACCCGCGTAGCGGCTTATTTTTGTGAGCGGGTTCGGGAGCCATGCGGAGGGCGTGTCTCTAGGTACGAAATTGATTTTATGCCCCGGGCCTTTGGAGAGTGGGGCCAACGACAAGGGATGGCAACCCTTCTTATCGAAGCGGGCGGCTGGCCCGGTGGCGATTTCACCGTGCTGGAGAAGCTCCACTTTGCAGGCCTCGTACAAACGCTCGAAGCGATCGCTACAGACCGTTTGGCCGATGCGGATCCTCGAAGTTATCTCGATCTACAAAAATCGGCAGACTTCCATCTGTTCGATCTGCTCGTTCGGCCTGCCGGCGTCGCTCAGAAGTCGGTTCAGCTCCATGGAAAATCTCCCGATAACGAGTGGACCGAGGCGAATCTCGGCGTGGATTATCCTCACCGAAAAGCAGGTTGGTACGAGTTCCGCGATGGGGTGATTCGTGCCATCGGCGATTTGCAAAAAGATGGTGGCTTATCGCAAGTCGATTGCCCCCAATGGATCGTTGCTCCTGGCCGAATTGTGCTGTCGGAGGAAACGGCCGAAGCGACCGACCTATTGAGTTCTGCCGACTGGGACCTCCTGACCGCCGCCGGGGTGACCACGGCTTTGACTTCCGTTGATCTCTCGGACAAGAACCTAGCGAAGCATCTTGCCAAGATGCTCGACGTTCCCCCCCCGCTGAACGCGGCATTGGTTGGCTATTGGAAGGAGCCTCCTCAGAATAATGGGGAGTTCTATGAGCAAATCACGATGGCACTGGCTGCTGGAATGGTGGCGATACTCGGGCCGTTTTCAAGTGAAGGACCGCTGTCGGATGAAGAAATGGTGGAAGTATGCGATCGGCTAGGAATCCCCGTCCTTTCACGAGAAACAACGCCAAAGCTGAGCGATCCCTTGCCGACGACTCTTTCTGCTTGGCTAACCGAAACCGCAACGATTGCCGAACAACTCGCCTGGAGCGACCGGGGACAACTTCGCCTCAATGCTGCTGCGGACTTTGTTTTTCTCTCGCCGAGCGAAGGCCCCCTAACCCCCGATTGCTTGCAAGGCGTCTACGTCGGCGGTACGGTAGTTCGCAACGCCGAGGGTCCAACAGCACATAGCCCTGGACAGTGGATTTCGTAAAAAGAGTAAGAGTTAAGAGTAAGAAGGTGACCGCTGAGAGCTGATTGCTGACCGCTTCCTCCTCCCTTTTCTTCCTGCTAGCGCTATGCTCAACCGAATCTGGTTTTGGCTACTGCTGATTGGCATTGCCTATGGTCCCGCCAAAGGGCTCCTGCAGCAGGTCGTCCTCAACCTCTCTCCCGAGAGGGCGGCTTGGGTTGGTATCGAAGAATCGCCCCCCTCGTTTGCTGAGCTTGGCAAACGAGTGACGAACGCAGCCGTGGACGGCGCGAATGTCTCGGTCGATATTTGCCTCGGGTTGATTGGGATCATGGTTCTTTGGTTGGGGTTATTGCAGGTGGCGAAGGATGCCGGGTTGGTGGATGGATTGGCTTGGTTGCTTCGCCCCATGATGCGGTGGCTTTTCCCCGACGTGCCGGACGGGCACCCGGCTCAGGGGGCCATTCTGATGAACATGTCGGCCAACGTGCTGGGGCTCGACAACGCCGCAACCCCCTTTGGCTTGCAGGCGATGAAAGAGTTGGATGAACTCAACCCACAAAAGGGAACCGCGACGAACGCGATGGCAACCTTCCTGACGATCAACACAAGCAGTGTGACGCTCGTGCCGATCGCGATTATCGGCTTGCGTGTTGCCAAGGGGAGCGAGGATCCGGCCGCTCCGCTTTTTGGGATTCTTCTAGCGACAATGGTCAGCACCCTTGTTGGCGTGATCGCCGTAAGAACGCTTGAGCGGCTCCCCGCCTTTGCTATCGCCGAAGAAGTGCCATCTGTCGAAGGGGGGAATGCCTGATGGGTTCTTTTCAGATTTTTGCCGATTCGTTCAGCCAGTGGACCGTGCCGGGGGTGATGCTGGTCATTATCCTCGCCGCCTGGTGGCGGAGCGTGCCGATGTACGAATCGTTTGTTGTCGGAGCGAAAGAAGGGTTTGGCGTTGCGGTATCCATCATCCCCTACTTGGTGGCGATTCTCTTTACGATCAAGATATTTCTCGCCAGTGGTCTGTTTGAAGACGTTCGCTGGGTCGCGTCGCGAGGTTTACAGCAAGTCGGTATGGAGGAGGCAGCCGAGGTGCTCGAACTGCTCCCGCTTGCCTTAACCAAGCCCCTTAGTGGCGGAGCATCGCGCGGCGTGCTGGTGGAAGTCTACGACAGTCATGGCACCGACTCGTACCTGGGCTTCGCCGCCTCGGTTATGATGGGAAGCACGGAGACCACGTTCTATATTTTGTCGGTCTATTTCGGCGCGGTCGCCGTAAAACGGTTCCGACATACTTTGCCCGCCTGTCTTATTGCTGACGCAGCGGGACTTATGGCAGCGTTGTTCTTCGGCTGGCTGCTGTTCGTGTGAAGGGAAGTTACGAAAAGGCAAAAGGGAATCGCTTGCGCGTAATCCCCCTCCCCTTTTTGGGGGAGGGGCTAGGGGAGGGGTTTTATTGATGTCTGCGCCAGCAACTTTCCCCTTGGTTTGGGATCCATCGGCTAAAACTGGCCTTCCGTTGGTCGGCCTGACGCTTTCCTTGCGCGGGTGTCAATAGAACCCTGTACATGGTTCAGCCCCCTCCCCCAAAAAGGGGAGGGGAGACACTAGTGCTGCGTCATAGCTAAAAAATAGGGTTGAGAAAATTAAGCTGCGACAAAGCACTAGCATCAACTCTTTCCTTCTTGTGATCGGAAACACTAAAGCATGACAACGCCTTCCCTGCTAACGCCCCCCCCTGCCTTGCAACCGGGTAATGCAATTTCAATCGTTGCCCCTGCTAGTTTTCCAGAGACGGAAGCCTGTGCTACCGCTATCCAGAACCTCGCCGCAGCAGGCTACGAACCACGTGTCTACCGTGACTTCTGCAGTCATCATGGTTACTTGGCGGGGACCGATGCAGAACGTGCGGCAGAACTGAACGAAGCTTTTGCCGACCCCGAAACGCGGATGGTGCTTACGGTTCGCGGCGGATACGGAACACCTCGCCTCTTGGACAAAATCGACTTTTCATTGCTCAAACGCAGACCGAAAATTGTTTGCGGCTACAGCGACATCACAGCTTTGCACGCAGCGATTCAGCGACAGTGTGAACTCATCAGCTTTCACGGACCCAACCTAATGGATGGGCTGGGCGATGATTCGATGGTGACAACATCCGAGCGAGAAGCATTTTACTCGCTAGCCTCAGACGGCACTCAGGAAACCGTAGTATCCGCCACTACTTTGCGCGGCGGCGTCGCCCAGGGACGACTAGTGGGCGGCAACCTTGCGGTCCTTACCGACCTCCTCGGCACGCCCTACGCCCCTGACTTTAAGAAGGGCATTCTCTTCCTCGAAGAGACGGGCGAAGCTCCCTACCGCATCGACCGAATGCTCACGCAGCTTCGCTTGGCAGGCGTGCTGGAGGAAGTAGCAGGGGTCGTTTGCGGCTACTTTACCAATTGCTTAGCGAAAGGGGGCCCTAAGGTAGACGGGGCCCCCACGGTAGACCATGTGCTGGAAGAGTTTCTCGCCCCGCTCGGCGTGCCCGTGCTACTTAATTTCCCTGCAGGACATGAGCATCCCAACCTTCCGCTGCCGATGGGAGCATGGGTCGAAATGGACGGCAACAACGGCTGGTTCCGTATAGCACAAGCGGTGACGCAATAAAGAAGGGGCTTGAGAGCCGTGTCGTCCCCGACCACGGCAAGTTTTTTCTCCTTCAGCAGAGCGCTGTGGTCGGGGACAACACGGCTATCAAACCTTTTTCCTCTTTTTTTTTTGCGCTAGGGCTAGAACAACGTGCGCTGCGGTTGCTACCCTCGGCTTCACTGCTGATCTAAGATAGCTTGAGCGGTTTGCCTCGCTATTCTTCTTCGCTACAAAATCGCCACATTCATGCCTAACGCTACCAACACTCTCCAGCAAATCGGTGGCAACCGGCTTGTGATCCTGACCGAAGGCCAGACTGACCCTCTCGCAGCAAAGACGGCCAATGTTTTGCTCCGCTATCGGGGCGATGAGGTGATTGCGTTGCTCGATTCGACTCAAGTAGGGCAAACGGCTGAGGCACTTCTGGGCACGGGCGGTAAGACACCGGTCGTCGCTACGATCGAAGACGCCTTGGCTTTGTCACCCGACAATCCGCCTGACACGCTGGTATTAGGAATCTCACCGGCTGGCGGAAAAATCCCCGAAGAATGGCGGCCCACCTTGCTCGATGCCCTCCATCGCGGGATGAGCATTGTCTCAGGCTTGCACGAGTTTCTCTCCGACGATTCTGAGTTCGCTTCTGTTGCCGACGCCCACGGCGCAAAGCTCTTTGACGTACGAAAGAACAACGAACGCGAGGTGGCTACCCGTTTAGGCATCGACGAAAAATGTTTGCGCCTTCTCACGATTGGCCAGGATTGTTCGGTCGGCAAGATGGTTGCCGCGATTGAAATTGCTCGCGGTCTGCAAAAGCGAGGCATCGACTCGAAGTTCGTCGCCACAGGGCAAACGGGCATTATGGTCGAAGGGGATGGCTCACCGATCGACTGCGTTGTCTCCGACTTCATCAACGGTTCCGTCGAGAACCTTGTCCGCCAGAACCAGCACCATGAAGTGATGGTCGTCGAAGGGCAAGCCACGATCACCCACCCTCGCTTTTCTGGTGTCTCCACTGGTCTACTGCACGGGACCAATCCACATGGAATGATTTTTTGCTATGAAGTGGGGCGTCAAACGATTCGAGGGATGGAGCATTTGCCCCTGCCAACCTTGCGTAGCGTTGTAGATGCCTATGAGCACCTTGCCGCCTTCGGCCACCCGGCCAAGGTGATTGCTATCGCCATGAACAGCCGTCGTGTTTCTGCCGATGAGGCCGGGGCCGAACGCGAACGGGTTCGTGCTGAGTTGGGTCTTCCTGTCGCCGACCCCATTCGTCACGGCACCGGTGACCTGCTCGACGCCATTGAAACGCTCAAAAAACAACACACAGCCTCTTGAGAAACGTCTTTTGAAACTCCAGTTAAAATCGTACGATCTTCCGCTCAAGCATGTCTTTCGGATTGCGCGCGGGGCGACCTCGGTTCAGAAGACGTTGATTGTTTCTCTCTCCGCGGGTGGCCAAACGGGGTACGGCGAGGCTACTTCTAACGCCTACTACAAGGCGACGATTCCGGAACTAACGGCAGATATTGAATCCGTCCGCGCGATTGTCGAAAGTTTTTCCGTAGACGATCCCGACGCACTTATCGACGTGTTAATCCCCACGCTTGCCGAACAGTTGCCCAAGAGTCCGTTTGCTTTGTGTGCGATGGACTTGGCATTGCATGATTTATGGGGGAAATTACGCGGCAAGCCGGTCTATCAACTGTGGGGACTCGATTCGGACGATGCTCCCACATCGAACTACACAATCGGCATCGATACGATTCCTAAGATGATCGAGAAAATGCAAGAGGTTGCCGAGTGGCCGCTGTTAAAAATCAAGCTCGGCACCAACGAAGACCTTAGGATTGTTCGTGAATTACGCAAGTATTCGGAGGCCATATTCCGCGTGGATGCCAACTGCGGCTGGACAGCAGAGCAGACCCTCGAATACGCGCCCGAACTCAAAGAGCTAGGCGTCGAGTTCATCGAACAACCGTTGCCTGCAGA
>JAJRUA010000050.1 GCA_024278035.1 Planctomycetota bacterium
GGTGCATGTAACGAAGGATGGGGCGCTCGCCAAGTCGCAGCTCGGTGTACTTGCCTGGCACATTGTGCCAGGCCATAGAAGAGACTTCCTTGTCCGCGGCAATTGCATAGTTCGCAGAGACTACGAGCAGAAGCAGATGTAAGTAGATACCCCAGCAGGAAAATTTCATAGCGTTCGACGTCCCTAAGTTCTCGCGAAAAAAACAAAAAACGATTAAGAAGCATCTTAGCCGTTCGGAACGACGGACTCAACCATTGAAAAGTGGATCCTAATCGAGGGGGAAACAAAACCTTTGAAAAAGAAAAAGCCACAGAGTTCACCGAAAACTCAGCTCGCAGCCACTGGCCACCACCTCTGAGTCCTCAGATCTCTCTGTGGCTTGTTTTTAGTTCTTCAGACCTAAGACATGGCTTCTTCAGCAGCTGCTTCGGCCAGGTCGAGTACGAATTCGGCATCGACTTCGACGTCTTTGGCTGTGGCGGCTTCGGTAGCAGTTGATTGGACGGCGAAAACGCTTTCGTCGGACGTGTGATCGCCAAAGCTAACGCCTAATGCCCGCGCGGCTTGAACGGCAGAGCCATTTGGTTCGACCTGACGTAGTTGGTTGACGGCTTCGATGATCGGAACACTTTCGATCTCGGGCGGATGATAGCAAACCATTTCGCCAAAGCGTCCTTCGAGGACGAGTCGTACCGCGTGGGCTCCGTATTGCGTAGCAAGCACGCGGTCGAAAGTCGTCGGGGCTCCGCCGCGTTGCAGATGGCCTAGTACCGAGGTGCGAGTTTCGCGATGGAGACGGCGTTCGATTTCTTCGGCAACAATTTGCCCGATGCCGCCGAGTCGTTCTTGGGCGCCGCTTTGTGCTTCGCCAACGCGACCCCCCTGAGGGAGTTCGGCTCCTTCTGCTACGACAACTAGAGAGAATCGCTTCCCTTTGCTTTCGCGATCAAGGATTTTGTGGCAGACGTCTTCGTAGGTCCAGGGGATTTCTGGAATAAGGATCACGTCGCCGCCGCCGGCGATTCCGGCGTGTAGCGCGATCCAGCCAGCGTGTCGGCCCATGACTTCCAAAACCATGATGCGTTCGTGGCTTGCTGCGGTGGTGTGAAGGCGGTCGAGCGCGTTGGTGGCACAATCGATTGCGCTGTCAAAACCAAACGTAAAGGCGGTTGCCGACAGATCGTTGTCGATTGTTTTTGGAACGCCCACGACCGGAATGCCGAATTCGTGAAACTGCTGGGCAACGGCTAGCGAGCCATCGCCGCCGACGCAAACCAGGCCTTCGATACCGAGCTGGTTGATTGTGGTTTTTACTCCGTCGAGAAGTTCAGGATCTAGCTCAACTCGATCGGCAACGCCCACGGTAGCGGCAAAGCGCCCTTTGTTGGTCGAACCCAATATCGTGCCGCCCTGGTTCAGGATGCCGGCCGTGTTTTTTTGTGTGAGGTTGATGTAACGGACCGGGTCGTACAGCCCTTCGTAACCTTTAAAAAAGCCAATACACTCGTAGCCCAGCTGCTCCGAAGTTTTGACGGCTCCGCGAATCACGGCGTTGAGTCCAGGACAATCACCACCGCTTGTAAGAATACCAATACGCTTTTTCGACATGGCGAAAATTCCTATGAGATAGGTTCCGAATGGATTGAAGAGAAGAGTGTCTGTAGCAACCCTAGGGCGCAGAACGGCGAGGGGGAGAAAGATTAGCGAAGATTCCCTTAGCCTTGGCTACAAATAGGAGTATTTTGAGTTGACTTACGGATGGTAAGACGCTATCTTACTAGGTATGAAGACCACGATATCATCCAAAGGGCAGATTGTTTTGCCGGTTGAGCTGCGCGATCAGGATCATATCCTGCCTGGGCAAGAGTTTACCGTAGAGCGAATCGAGACGGGCGAATATCTGCTCAAGGCGTTGCCCAGCAAACATTCTCGCGGGCTAGTGGATTGGTTATTGGGTTGCCCCGAGACGGGCTGGTTTGAGCCGATCGCCTCGGAGTCGACCGATTCCCTCTCGACGGCAGTGCCCCTTGATGAAGCGGACCCTTGATGAAGTATCTCGTCGATACGAATGTGATGAGCGAACCGACAAAGTTGCAGCCGTCCTCTGCGGTGATCAGGTGGCTCAAAAGCCACGAGTCGGAGTTAATCCTCAGCCCAATCGTTCTGGGCGAACTGCAATATGGAATTCTGCTTCTTCCCGACGGACAGAAACGGGCACGACTTCTCAAGTGGTTTGCTGCAGGGGTCCCTCGGTTTCCGGTATTAGATTTCGACTCTGCGACAGCCGAGGCTTGGGCACAATTGCTAGCCCAATTGAAACGCAACGGCAAGGCGATGCCGATAAAAGACAGCCTAATCGCTGCCACTGCGAAACAACATCACCTAGCGATCGCAACACGCAATACGAACGATTTCGAGGGGTGTGGTATCCCTATGGTTAATCCTTGGGATACCGATGCGGGGTAATCCCGTGGCACCCGTGAAACCGTTTTTTAGCTTTGCGAATCGGTCGCGGTTCTGTGGAGGTCGCTACAAAGCTCACAGAAGAATTGTTTTGGTTCTACCTTAGTAACAAGGTGTGCTAGAATGCAAGTAAGCGACAAAATTTCAAGTCGCCCCAACCTTTTTCGGTTTCCAGCACATGCGATACTCTGTACCGAGACGTTTCGACTTAGTAACTTTGTTAGTCGTGGCAGCTGCCTACTCTCTATTGTTCACCGGCATGACGGCGCTGAATTTTGGCATATCAGCCTTTCTTTACCTTGCCGGTCTTGTCACTTTTGTTGCCGTCACTCAATCGTTATTCGCCTCACGGGAAGGCTCCTACCAACTGGGATTTCTCTTCCGGAATGATCCTCGTCAAATTTCCGTACTCGCCGGCATTCTATTCTATGTCGTATTTGTAAGATGGGAGTACGGGGCATCCTATTTTTGGCAAGGCATCCTGAGTGGTGCATCGCTCGAATACTTAGCCGTATCATTTTTCTCGTTACTAGCAATACTTATTCCAGGCACTCTGATGGGGTATTTTAGCGGGGTGCTCGTTGGTGGCGTTTTTTTGGTAGCAGATTACCTGCGTGGTCTTCTACGATTATTACACGTTAATCGTGCTGTCGACCATCAAGACGATGTAGAGTCGCCGTTTGACGATTGAAGTGTCACGCTGAATTTCCCTGGCGATTGCTGCACAATGAAGTACGATCAACGAATGATACGGGCCGAGCCGCCGCCGGCTACATGCTGTAGCTCTTCAAGGGTGATTTGGCTCGTGTCGCCGCGGGTGCTCATCAACATGGCCCCGTGGGCGACGCCCAGGTTGACGCATTGTTGCGGCTCCATGCCAGCAAGGAAACCGTACGTAAAACCGGAAGCGAAACCGTCGCCGCCGCCAACGCGGTCTTCGATTTCGAGGTTGGGGTAAGACGGCCCATCGTAAAAGGTGCCGTCGTGCCACATAATGGCCGACCAGTCGTTTACCAAAGCCGTTTTGACGCCTCGTAGCGTGGTGCCGACAACTTGGATGTTGGAATGGTCTTTCACCACGCGATTGACCATCGCGCGGAAAGCGTTGTTGTCGATCTCGCCCTTTTCGACATCCACCCCTTCGACTTCGTAGCCGAGCACTTGCTGGAAATCTTCTTCGTTACCGATCAGACAATCGATGAACGGAACGAGCGGCTTTGTGGTGGCAATCGCTTCTTCGGAAGTCCAAAGCTTGGAGCGGAAATTCAGATCGTAGCTGAC
>JAJRUA010000001.1 GCA_024278035.1 Planctomycetota bacterium
AAAGGCTCGACGTTTGGTTGCCAGCACCCGGAGTCGAAGCTGCGGTATACCGTACAATTTGTTTTTGCGTTGAAATTGGCGTTACCTGAAAGGCATCGGTGTTCAGGTAGTACTGCCCTTCCAAGAGCGGCTGTCGCCAAATACCCCGCTCGCCCTGGCTGACGAGTCGACGTGTGTCTGAGTCGTCTACTTCGTCCTCAGCGAAAGTTGGCCGCTCACCCACATTCGATTTCACCACCCCCACGGTCGCCTTTTCGATCGTCGTGACTTCAACGATTTCAACGGTAAACAAACGAGGGTTGATCCGATAAGACCCTGGCTTGAGCACCGAAGTCTGGGGTCCTTTGTAGCCGCCTCCTTCGGTAAGGAAGAACGTGGCATTGCTTGCCATTTGGCCCACTTTCTCGGGGCTCCACTCAGGCGCATACGTGGTGTCGGGTGGTAACGGCAGGCCATCCGAGGCATTGAGCAGCCCGATGCTACCGGCCGGTATGCTTTGGATTGCCGCATACTCGACATCGTAAATGAAGGGCCAGTAACCGGGATGCCAGCCGGGCGGCAAAATTTTGGCTTGCGGACCCTTCTCGCCGTCGGTCGCGATAATTTTTCCTGACGGAAGCGATTGGAAGCCCACATTCTTAGTGACAACGCCGATCGAGTCTTCGCCTACAAAGCGGTACGACGCAAGACCGAAAAATATCACCATCACCACGACCGCCGCGCCGACCGCCGCAAGGCGAAGCTGCAACGAACGCACTTGCGAAGCGCTCGCAATAATCAAGCCCGCCAAAACAATTCCAATAAACAAAAACAAGCCAGACATCGGGTGATTTCTCCCTCAGGAAAGATAGTTGAACGTTTCGTAGTACCGCCGGCCAAATGCCAGCCGTCTGGGGGCCGCTCTCAAAAAAACCAGCCAGGCACGCCCCTAGCAGCTTAGCTTACGCTCAGCACCGGCGTTACAGTAGCCCCAGATTACCTATTATTTCTCTGCGAAATGTCCGATATTGCCGAAAAACAAGCTCCCCGCAGGACAACGGCAAAGTCGTGTGAAGCAAGGAATTTTAGCCACCGAGATCACCGAGGACACAGAGAACCCCTTGTTTCTAGCACTCGGTGTCCTCGGTGATCTCTGTGGCAAATTCCTTTAAGTACTTGTAATTCTCCTACCTGGTCCTCTTCTCCTCGGTTGCCGCCCAGGCAGCCTCGGGTTAAACTCAGGGGCTACGAACCTTTGTAGCAATTTTGAGTCCTGAGCCTATCATGTCGATCGCAATTTCAAACCGACTGCCCGTGCCGCTTGGCCTCGGGGCTGTTATTGATGACGTCATGAGTGGCGTGATTGCTATTGCCGCCATTATCGAGGGCGATCGATCTTAGGGTTCGGAAAAGACCGATACTAACCAAGCCCTGAGGCCGACCACGGCAGCAGGGCTTTTTTTGTTTGAAAAGAGCCTCTTCCAAGTGGCCAAGCCAAATATCCTATAGAAATTCATCTCCTGCGTTGTTCCCGCCGTTCCGCCGTGGTTCAAAGTAACACCGTCGCATCAAAATAAATTAAAACACACCTCCACCCCCTCACCTCTACTAGCCATGTCCAAAATCCAAACCTACGACACGACCCTCCGCGACGGCGCCCAAGGCGAAGGCGTCAACTTCTCGCTCGAAGACAAGCTCCTAATCGCCCGACGGCTCGACTCGCTCGGCTTCGATTTTGTCGAAGGCGGCTATCCGCTTTCTAACCCCAAAGATGCCGAGTTCTTCCAGCGACTGGCCGAGAAACCGCTTCAGCACAGCAAGGCCTGTGCCTTTGGTATGACCCGTCGCCGGGGGATGAAAGCTGCCGACGACATCGGCATGAAGTCGCTGCTCGACTCCAAGGCTCCGGTTATCACCATCGTCGGTAAAACGTCCGACTTCCACGTTACCGAGGTCCTTGGTGTTTCGCTCGAAGAAAACCTCGCCATGATCCGCGACACGGTCGCCTATCTCTCGGGCGAAGGTCGCGAAGTCATCTACGATGCCGAACACTTTTTCGATGGATGGAAAGCCGACCCCGAGTACGCCGCCAAGACGATCCAAGCCGCTGCCGAAGCCGGGGCGTCCATTATCGTGATGTGCGACACCAACGGCGGCAGCCTCCCAGAAGAAGTGGCCGCAATCACTCGCGAAGCCAGTAGCAAAGTCGACAAACCGCTCGGAATCCATACCCATAACGATGGCGAGCTAGCGATTGCCAACACGCTCGCTTCGATCGATGCCGGGGCCGTCCACGTACAGGGCACCATCAACGGGCTGGGCGAACGCTGCGGCAACGCCGACCTGATCTCCGTAATCGCCAACCTGGCGCTCAAGAAAAAAGGTTACGAAGTGCTGAATGGCCACGGTGTTGAACACCTCACCGAACTTTCGCGGTACGTCTACGAAATTGCAAACATGCACTTTCGTAACGGCCAAGCCTTTGTCGGCACCAGCGCTTTCGCCCACAAGGGCGGCATGCACGTCCACGCCGTCACAAAGGTATCGTCGAGCTACGAGCATATCGAACCCGCGTCGGTTGGTAACGAACGCCGGATTTTGGTCAGCGAGCTTTCGGGTCGATCGAACATCCTCGCAATGGCAACCAAACACAATTTACAGAACAACAAAGAGCTGATGGCCAGCATCTTGAAGCAAGTGGTAGACCTAGAAAACCGCGGTTACCAATTCGAGGCCGCCGAAGCGTCGTTCGATCTTCTCGTGCAACGTGCCGCCGGCACCTACAAGCCCCATTTCGAGTTGGTCCAGTATCAAACCAGCGTCATCAGCCGAGGCGGCCAGCCCGTCACTGAGGCAACCGTGAAATTGCTGGTCAACGACCAACTACGTCACGAAGTGGCCGAGGGCGATGGCCCCGTCAACGCACTCGATGCGGCACTACGCAAGGCGCTCAACGGGCATTTCCCCAGCCTGAACCAAATGCAGTTGGTCGACTACAAAGTACGGGTCATCAACTCCGATGCCGCCACCGCGGCGAGCGTACGAGTCGTCATTGAAAGTCGCGACGAAAACGACTCCTGGGGTACCGTCGGCGTCCACGAAAACGTGATCGAAGCCAGTTGGAACGCCCTGGTCGATAGCATCGAATACAAACTTTGCAAAGAATCCACAGAACCGCGATCGTAAGAAGGCACGTGCTAAAGTCTTTCTTTCCTTCCGTTTTCTTGCCGTCCTTGGCGATCTTGGCGGTTCCTCTTTTCAGTTTGAGTTACTAACATGCACGGCTCGGCCATCGTCGCAACTCACCAATAGAAAACCAATCATGCCCTCCGACCTCCAACCTCCGACCTCCGACTTCACCACCCTCCCCTCCCACTACGACCACGCCGCAGCACAGCAAAAGTGGTATCCGATTTGGGAAGAGCGAGGCTATTTTCATGCTGACACCAAGTCGGAGAAGCCCCCCTTTACGATCGTTATCCCGCCGCCCAACGTCACCGGCGCCTTGCACCTGGGCCACGCCCTCAACAATACCCTGCAAGATATCCTCTGCCGCATGAAACGCATGCAGGGATACAACGTCCTCTGGATGCCCGGGACCGACCACGCGGGCATCGCCACCCAGGCGGTGGTCGAACGCCGGTTGCTGGAAGAAGAAAAACTTTCGCGGCACGATCTGGGCCGCGAAGAATTGGTCAAACGTATTTGGGCCTGGAAAGAACAATACGAAAAGCGCATTCTCGGCCAGCTCAAGCAGCTAGGGGCCAGTTGCGATTGGCGTCGGCTACGATTCACGCTCGACGAACAATGTGCCACCGCCGTACGAGAAACTTTTTTCAAGCTCTTCAAAGACGACAAAATCTATCGCGGCAAACGGCTCGTCAACTGGGACACCTTTTTGCAAACCGCCGTCAGCGATGACGAAGTTTTTCATGAAACCAAAAAAGGCCACTTCTGGCACTTCAAGTATCCGGTAGTTGAGCTCGACCTAGAACCCGGCGAGCCGACTCACGTCACGA
>JAJRUA010000051.1 GCA_024278035.1 Planctomycetota bacterium
CAGCAGGAGTTTGGAGTTGTTCGTCCAACGAGCGATGCCACCGCCGCCCGCTTGGTTGCCGCCATCGCGCCAGCCGCTGCCGGTATCCCAGCCACTCCCGTCGTCCCGGCCATAGTCTCGATCGTAAAGGCCCATATATCTCAGTTGTGCAGAGGCTCAAAAATTGTTGTCGGAACAGGAGGCACCATATTAGCCCCCGGCCCCATTGGGGGGCAGTGCAGGATTCGTCCCCCCATTGATTAGGGCTCCCCCTGCAAGTCCTGGTGCTAGCGTTGCCAGCCTTCCGCCTTCCGCCTTCCGCCTTCCGCCTTCCGCCTTTCCCTTCTATCCTCGGCGACAATGGAACCCTCCACCGATCCTGTCGCCCCTGCCGCACCGTTGTCGATTTCTCGGCTTACGGCGGCGTTTGCCCAGATGCTCGGTTCACCGGCGGGGGAGCCCAAGGAAGAAAAAGAAACGCCCGAGCGCGCGCCCGAACAACCCGTTGGGGTGACTCCGCAAGGGATCATCGAAGCGATGCTCTTTGTCGGACAGCCTGGCAACGAAGCCTTTACACCAGAAGAAATTGCCGCCCCGATGCGGGACGTTACCGCGCAAGAAGTCGATCAAGCGGTCAACGACCTCAATACGCAATACGCCGCAGACGAAACGCCGTACCGAATTGAATCGGCAGCCGTAGGCTACCGAATGGTACTCTTGGAGGACTTCGATCGGCTTCGTGATCGATTCTATGATCGGACCAAGGGGGCTCAGCTTTCGCCGGTGGCGCTCGAGGTGTTGTCGATCGTCGCCTACCAACAACCAATCGCTGGCGAGAAGGTGGATGCGTTGCGTGAGAAACGGAGCGGACAAACGCTTGCCCAATTGGTCCGGCGAGGCCTGTTGCAGCGTCATGCGATGGAAGGCGAACCGAGCTACTCCACAAGCTACTCCACCACGGACCGTTTCATAAAGGTGTTTGGCTTGGAGTCGATTGAACAGTTGCCCCGTGTTGCGGAGCTGGAGGACTAGTAGCCCGCGATTTCCTGAGGAATCTTCAATTTTTTCCGTAGGGGTGAATCCGCATTTTTATGCGGAGAGATCGCCCCAATCTCTTTGATAGAAAGTAGTTGCGCCGAACCGGGGGCTGCGGCACAATGTCGCAGTTCGATAGCAAAATGAATCCCTCCCCCGCCGAGGCCTTGTTATGGCCGCCGCGGCGTGCCAGAACGGTTCGTCTTTGCTAGCGGTAGACCCCGCAGAGTTAAAGGGTATTCGAGGTAAAATAGCCGGTACGATGACCATTCCATGGCCCCCCCAGCGACTACGCGAACAGCTTTGCCAAGCTGAGGGGGCGCAGCGCGCGGTGGTCTTGCCTTCGCTCTTGGCCGCAGACTTTGCGAGACTGGAAGAAGAGATTCGTGCCGTGGAGCGGGCGGGCGTCACGGCACTGCATCTTGATATTATGGATGGCCATTTTGTCCCCAACTTTTCGTTTGGCATTCCGGTGGTCGAAGCGATCCGCCGTACGACCGATTTGCTGCTCGACGTTCACTTGATGCTGGACAACCCGGCCGACTATGTCGAACCTTTTCGTAAGGCGGGGGCCGACGTGATAACGGTTCATGCCGAGGTGCTAGAGGATCCGCGCCCCTTGTTGGATCGAATCCGGAAATTGGGGGCGGCTGCCGGCCTGTCGCTCAACCCGCCGATGTCGGTTGAGCAAATCGAACCGGCCCTTGATGCGTGTGACCTCGTGCTAGTGATGGGGGTGATGCCCGGCTTCGGCGGGCAAGCGTTCGATCCCGTGGCATTAGAGAAACTGAGCTGGCTGCGTGACCATCCGAATTGTGATGCCATCTTAGAAATTGATGGCGGCGTGAACGCTGAAACCATTCGGGCATGCGCCGAAGCTGGCGCCGAACTGCTGGTGGCAGGGACGGCTGTGTTTGGCGCTAAGAGCCTATCCCAAAACTCCGCGGAAGGTTCGGGGATGTGCTGTAAAGACTATCCGGCAAGGATTGCCGAGCTTGAAAGCTTGGCCAACAGGTCGGCAACAACGACTTGACCTGTTCCGTAGAGACCCCGAGACTCGATTTAATGCAAACGCTAATCCTTGTTCGCCCTGGTGCTACGGAGTTCGACCAACAGGGTCGAATCCAGGGGACGCTTGATATTCCGCTTTGCCAGGATGGACGTCGGCAGTGTGCCACGACCCTTTCCGAGTTGCACAACATCAAGCCGATTGCCATTTATGCCAGTCCCTGCCAATCGGCACAGGAGACGGCAGAGCTTTTGGCAAACGACCTGGGGCTCAAGGTGAAAGTAATCGACAAGCTTCATAATCTGGACCATGGTCTCTGGCAGGGAATGCTTGTTGAGGAGGTCCGCCTCAAGCAGCCCAAGGTTTATCGGCAGTGGCAAGACCAGCCGGAGACTGTCTGTCCGCCCGATGGCGAGACGGTGCTCAACGCGAAGAAACGGGCAGCCGAGGCGCTGCAAAAAATGTTCAAGAAGCACAAGGAAAAATCGGAGACGATCGTCCTGGTATCGCCCGAGCCGTTTGCCAGTCTTGTTCGTCATGTGCTGAGGCAGGACGAACTGGGCGATTTTTGGAAGACGGCCGAGGGCTGCGGCGGCTGGGAAGCGATTGAAGTGCCGGCAGAGGTAGCGGTTTAGCGGACCACGTTTTTTAATACGCCGCTCTTTATATTACGCCCCTTACGTCCCCGCGTACTGCTCAGCGTAATCCAGCACCCAGCGATCGACCAACTCTTCAAAACTCTCAGGGTCAAACTCCTCGATCGGCTGGAAGTGATTACGGCTAAAGCATTCTTTATTTCGGATGGCTCCCTTCGCCGTGATATCCATAACGTGGTACTTGCTGAACGGGCCGACCAAAATTTGTAGTCGGCTGAACAAATTTTGCCGTTTGCCACGTCCTAGGCTCAGGTCATCGCGGCTGATTTCTGTGCCCCAGCCCCGTTCGCCGACAACCGCTTCCATCCGAAAGCCGGGCAGATTCTCCACGAGATCGCCCAGGCGCTTCTCGATGTGCTCGGTCAGGGCATGGCGATGCTGCGAGTGAAGCCGCTTCTGAGCCTCTTCGCTAAGAGCCTCGGCGGCGTCGGAAAAGACCTTGTCCGCCCGAGCAGAGGTGCCCCGCTGGGTGGCTCGTTTGAGTCGTTCGTTGAAGTCCATCGGCGAATTGTCGGGGAAGATAGGGCTTGTTAAGTCCCAAGTCTAAAGGCATCGCCGACTCAAGCCCAGGGCGATGCCTAACTTAGCGAGAGGGCAATAGCCCCCGGCGCAAGCCGGAGGGGGGGGCTTTTGGTGATTCAACCCCCGGCTTGCGCCGAGGGCTATTACCCTCTTTTTGGTGGGGTGTTTCTTCCCCTTGGAGGGTCGTTCTTGGAGACCAAAAACGGTAAACTACGGGACTGCCTTTGATCCCTTGTCCTGAGCCCTCTGCTCAGCGGCTCAGGGCTTTCCATAGCGACTACGAAACCGAGGACACCCCGCGTGGCGAACGATTCTAGCGGACCAGACGAACCCCAAGATAACGGCTCCAACGATAACGGCCTCAACGATGGCGCTCCTTTGCAGCCGGGATTTGACCCAGCTACTGAGGCAATTGCCAAGCGGCTGATCAATCTGCCGATTGAGGACGAGCTCAAAGAGAGTTACCTCACCTACGCCATGAGTGTCATTGTCAGCCGGGCGCTGCCCGACGTGCGTGACGGACTCAAGCCGTCGCAACGGCGCATCCTCGTGGCGATGAACGACCTGGGGCTAACCTCTAGCGGTGCGACGAGCAAGTGTGCAGGTATCGTCGGTGAAACAATGAAACGCTATCACCCGCACGGCGACGGGGCGATTTACCCGACACTCGTCCGGATGGCACAAGAGTGGGCGACCCGCTGTCTGTTGATTTCGCCCCAGGGAAATTTTGGCAGCATCGCCGGCCTCCCCCCGGCAGCCATGCGGTACACCGAGGCTCGCCTCTCGCCCGTAGCGGGGCTGATGCTCGAAGACCTCAAGCTCGACACGGTCGACTTCACTCCGACCTACGACGAAAAACAAACCGAGCCGTCGGTCCTTCCCTCCAAGTTTCCTAACTTGATCGTCAACGGCTCAGGCGGTATCGCCGTTGGCATGGCGACCAGCATCCCGCCACACAACTTGAAAGAAGTGTGTGAGGGAATCATTGCGCTGATCGACACGCCAGAGATCACCATCCCTGAGTTGATGCAGATCATCCCCGGCCCCGACTTCCCCACAGGCGGCACTATCTGTGGCCGGAGCCAGATTCTCAAAGGCTATCAAACGGGCCGTAGCACGATCGCGCTGCGGGCTCGCACCTCGATTGACGAATCGGGCCGAAAGAAGCGGATCCTCGTCCACGAAATTCCTTACCAACAATCGCGCGACCCCGTCATCAAGAAGATCGCCGCCCTGGCGAACGAAGGGCGAATTGCCGGCATTAGCGATGTCCGTGACGAATCGGACCTTCACGAGCCCGTCCGAATCGTGATTGATTTGAAGCGCGACGCTGATCCTGATGTCGTGCTGAACCAGCTCTACAAGTTCTCTTCGCTCCAAGATTCGTTCAGCGTGATTTTGCTGGCCCTCGTGGATGGTAAGCCACGTGTTCTGACGCTCAAGGAGATGCTTGAAGAGTTCATCCGCCATCGTGTGATCGTCATACGCCGCCGGACGCAGTTCTTGCTCTCCCGGGCGCGTAAGCGGAAGCACACGGTGCAAGGTCTGCTGTTAGCGCATGCAAACATCGACGAAGTGATCCGCGTCATTCGGGCAAGCAAGACGCAGCCCGAGGCGAAGCAAGCCCTTATACAGATCAAGACGCCCGGCGCGCTGCTCAAACGGGCGCTCGGTGATGAGGGGTATGCCCAGTACCAAGAGGAACGGGGCGTTGCTGAAGAGTACTCGCTCACGCCGGTGCAGGCCGACGCGATTCTTAAAATGACACTTGGTCAGCTTGTGAACCTTGAGCAAGAAAAACTTGCAGGGGAACATGCGGAGTTGATCCTTGAGATCGATGGCTATCTCGAAATCCTCGGCGACGAAGCGATCATCTACGCCATGATCCGCCAGGACATGGTCGATCTAACCGAGTCGCGCCATGTCACCCCACGACGCACGGTTATTAGCCACGAAGAAGTGGGCGACGTGAACCTAGAGGACCTGATCGAGGAAGAGACGATGGTCGTCTCGATCAGCCACAATGGTTACATCAAGCGAACCCCCGCCAGCGTTTACCAAGCCCAGCGACGCGGCGGCAAGGGAATCAAAGGGGCTAAGACGGACAACGACGATCCGATCGAGCACCTCTTTGTCACCAGCACGCACCACTTCCTGATGTTCTTCACGAACCTCGGCAAAGTCTACTGGCAGAAGGTTTACAACCTGCCCGAACTGGCCCGCGATGCGAAGGGCCGCGCGGTGGTCAACCTACTCAACCTGGCAGAGGGCGAAAAAATCGCCGACTGCCGCGCAGTACGCGACTTCAAGATACCCGACCACTTCCTCATGATGGCAACTCGCAGTGGCCTCGTGAAAAAGACCAAGCTCGAAGCCTACAGCCGACCGATGAAGACCGGCATCATCGCCATCAAGCTGCGCGAAGGGGACGAACTGGTCGATGTGGCCGTCGTCAAGACGGGCGACGAGGTGCTGCTTGCCACGGCCAGCGGCATGTCGATCCGATTTGCCGAGTCCGACGCCCGACCGATGGGCCGCAACTCAAGCGGCGTGAAGGGCGTGAGCCTCACGAAGGGGGACGAGTTGGTCGGCATGGTTGTCGCTGATCCTGATGCAACGCTCCTTACCGCCACGGAGCTTGGCTACGGTAAGCGAACCTTCTTCGGCCCGAACGCAACCGACGGCGAAAACGAAACCTCCGAAGACGAGACCAGTTCCTCGGCTCGTTACCGCACGCAAAACCGCGGCGGCAAGGGCGTCCGCGACATCAAAACCACCGAGCGCAACGGCCCGGTTGTGGGCGTCATTCGTGTCGATGACGACGACGAGTTACTAATGATGACCGCCCGCGGCAAATTACAGCGCATCCGTGCCGCTGACGTCAGCACCATCGGCCGCAACACGCAGGGCGTCCGCATCATGTCCCTCGACGAAGGGGACACGATCACGGCGATTGTCCGTGTACCGAAAGAAGAAGCGGAAGAAGCTGGCGAGGAGGCGGCGGGCGACGCAGATCAAGACGAATAAGACTCTGGACACCGTGTTTTTTCGAGTACAATAAAGAAGTAACCCAGGCGGATAAGGGATTGGCCACTTGAGCGACACTTTCGCAAAAATTGAGCAACTTGTTCGCAAGGGAGCCGTTCGCGTCTCCGAGCATGGGTACGATGAGTTATCGGCAGACGGTCTTTTCGCCCGTGAAGTTATCGAAGGAATCGAAACAGCGCTACTTGTAGAGGACTATCCTGACTACCCGAAAGGCCCATGCGTTTTGGTTTTACAAAAGGATGTGCTAGGCGGGCCGTTGCATGTCGTCTGGGGGATTCCGAAGGGGCATGTTAGTCCTGCGGTACTTATTACGGCTTACCGACCCGATCCCGAACTATGGGAAGAGAACTTTCTGAGGAGACGACCGTGACGAAGCGAACTCGTACCAAACTGGTCCATGAAGGCAAATACATCGCTGAAGTCGATGTTGAACTTTTGGAGACAGACGATGGCTGGTCTCCCTGTCTTTCTGTGGAGGATGCGTACAAATTGGACCGGGTGAGGGAATCACTACGGCGAAGCGATATCGTGACGGCACTAGAGTATGGTCGCGTTTATACGATGACCCCAGTATTGAGTTGAAGGGAAGCGAAGGACGATCAAGAGCCTGAGGAAAACTCGAGTAAGCGCAAGTAAGGGTCCGCTGTGCGGACCACTGATTGGAGGGTTGGGTTGAAGATTGGTCCGCACAGCGGACCCTACTTGCTGACGCATGATGGACGTAAACGAAGCTGATGTCGCGGCTATCCGCAAAGGGATCGAAGACGAGGCCGCTGGGAGGCTAGTTCCTGCAAGGGAAGCGGTGGCTGAGTTGCGGGAGAAGTACCAGCTTGCTATGCCAGAAAACCCACACGTTTTCCAAGATAGATTTTCTTCGTAAGTCTGGAATATAAGAGGCTTCTGCCTAAAGCAAGCCGAATAAGCGGGACAGTCGACAAGATTGCCCCTTTGCTCTGGCCGATGAACCGGTATGGCGACAGAAGCGTAGTCCTAGTATAGACTTAGAGCATTAGAATGGACGATTAATCTGACATATGACGGCAACTCCCGTGAACCAACCGTTACCCAAGTATGCGAAGCCTCCTGTCGTTGAGGTAGCGCTGTCGGTCCAATTCGAGCAACTCGATCTTACCGCGGCCCATTTGGGATTGGTCTGGGAGCTTTTCCGCGATCGGTTTCCTAAAATTCAGGAGAAGTCAGAACTTGCCCCTGAAATCGAACGGTTTGCCCCAGCGGAAAGAAGGGTTCCAGGCGTCCGTTTTAAGATCGAATCCGTGCCCGCGACACGTTTTTGGTTTGTTAGCGATTCGGGAGATGAGTTAGTCCAAGTTCAACGTGACCGATTCATTCGCAATTGGCGCAAGACAGAAGACTCTCCTGAATATCCTAGCTACAGTACTCTTTGCAAGAAGTTTAAAAAAGACTGGTATAAATTCGCGAAGTTTGTGACGGAGGAATGCAGTTTAACTCTCGTTCCCAATCAGTGTGAACTGACGTACGTCAATATCGTTGAAGATGTTGACTCAAATCACTTTGCCAACGTTTTTACTTGGGTCAATGGTTCTTACTCCGATGGTTACCTTAGTAATGTCGAGGAAGCGGAATTGATTTTGCGATATGTTTTGCAGAATGAACCCGATGAACCCTGGGGACGGCTTCACATTTCAACCGAACCAGCACTTACCCTCGACGGTAAGCCTGCTGTTCGTCTGGCATTGACCGCACGGGGAGAGCCCAAGACACAAGATTTTGACGGCATCCGAGGTTTCCTAGACAAGGGACACGAAGCAATAGTGCGTGGTTTTACGTCGATCACCACGGTTGAAATGCATAAGATATGGGAGCGTGAAGTATGAGTACCGACCTATTGCAGCAATCCAAACTTCTTTCCGATGGTTGGCGTAAAGGCTATCGGCATTCGTTACAGCGAATCACAATGGAGGAAGAGTATTGTGACTTTGGTAAAAAACCTGAAGAATGGTTCATGCCGCTTCTGGAGCAAGTCCGTGACCTTGGCATGTTGCTTCCAAACTGGGATTCATATAATGCCAGACCGATCGATCCAGAAATTGCCGCACACACGGTGAATATCTTGATGGATGTCCTTGATAAGGATGATCCTTTTCCTGCAGTTGTACCTACAAGTC